>CAVJLQ010000116.1:0-2210 GCA_963650435.1 Alloprevotella sp.
CTCCAAGCCGGAGGACTTAGCGTTTTCACGGGCCCACTGGACCATGCCCTTGGCGGCGTCCACGTGGCACACGCTGGCCCCGGCGGCGGCGCAGGCCACCGTGGCCCCGCCGGTATAGGCGAACAGGTTCAGCACGCTGATGGGACGGCCAGCGGCGGCGATCTGCTGCCGGGCCCAGTCCCAGTTGGCCGCCTGCTCCGGGAACAGGCCGGTGTGCTTGAAGTTCATGGGCTTGATGTTGAAGGTGAGGTCCTTATAGCTCACCGTCCACCGCTGAGGCATGGACTTGTTCAGCCACTGGCCGCCCCCGGTGGAGGAGCGGGCGTACCGCCCGGCGTTCACCTTCCAGCCCCGGTTGGCGCGGGGAGTGTTCCAGATGGCCTGGGGGTCGGGCCGCACCAGCAGCTGGTCGCCCCAGCGCTCCAGCTTTTCCCCCCGGCCGCAGTCGATAAGCTCATAGTCCCGCCACTGATCGGACACCCACATTCCGGACACACCTCTCCACTCTAATAAAACTACGATAGTATACCATTTGCCGCCGCTTTCGTCAATGAAAACGGGGTTTATTTCCGTTAAAATACGGGGGAAAGGGGGAGAGAAACTTGTCAAAAACGTTGTCTTTTCCCGGCGGCTGTGGTAGAATAACGGAAAATGCGGGCGCAGGCCCGCCGAAACGGGGAGGAGATCCCATGGATCATCAGTTTCGCAGCGTCGCCTTCGGCGGCTTTCATAAGCAGGATGTACTGGATTTCGTAGAGAATACGGCCAAGGACCACGCCCAGCAGCTGCAGGAGCTGCAGCAGAAGCTGGAGGAGCAGGGCCGGCAGCTGGAGAGCGCCCTGAACGAGCGGGACGGCCTGCGCGCCCAGGCGGAGCAGACCGGGGAGGAGCTGGAGCAGCTGCGGGCCCGGACAGAGGAGCTGACCGGGCGGCTGGAGCAGGCGGAGAGCAGCCGGGCCGACCTGAGCGCCCGCCTGGATGAGATGACGGAGAAGGCCGGCGGGCTGGAGCCCGACGCCCTTGCCTACCGGGAGCTGAAGGAGCGCACCGCCGGGGTGGAGCTGGAGGCCCACCGCCGGGCCCAGGCCGTGGAGGACCGGGCGGCCGGGCGGGCGGAGCAGGTGCGGGCCGGGGCGGCCGCCTGGCTGAAGGAGCTGGGGCAGGAGTATGACCGCCTGCGCACCCAGACGGAGACCACCGCGGCCTATGCCCGGGCGCAGCTGCAGCAGGCGGAGAGCGCCCTGGACCAGCTGAACGCCCTGCTGGGCGGCCAGGCCGGGGGGCTGGAGCCCCTGGAGCGGCTGCTGGACGGCTGGAATGGAACTGCGGGAGCCGCCGAAGAATAAGATGGTGTGACGCCGGCCCCTTCTTCGGCGGAAGGGCGCTGAGATCGCAGGACGCAGGAGGAACGCGGCGTGGGCTGGTCTGGGTTGTTTTTTGGGATACTGGACATTCTGGAGGTCGTCTCTTTCGCCTTGTCCGGAGCCATGCTGGCGGTGAAGAAGCGCACGGACCTGTTCGGCGTGATCATCATCGGCATCGTCAGCGCCGTGGGCGGAGGGGTCACCCGGGATGTGCTGCTGGGGCAGGTGCCGCCGGTGGCCTTTACGGACAGCCGGTATGTACTGGCCGCGGCCATCACTTCGGCGGCCCTGTTCGTGGTGGCCCGCTGGAAAAAGGAGCAGTACCTGCGCCGCACCGATCTGGTGGATAAGATCAACAATGTGGCCGACGCCATCGGCCTTGGGGCCTTCTCTGTCACCGGTGTGCAGGCGGCGGTGTCGGCGGGATACGGGGAGGACCTGTTCTTCGCCGTGTTCCTTGGGGTGATCACCGGCGTGGGCGGCGGCGTGCTGCGGGACATGATGTTGGGCCAGGTGCCCTTTATCCTGGTCAAGCGGGTCTATGCCGTGGCGTCGATCCTGGGGGCGCTGAGCTATTATCTGCTGTGCAGGGTGGGGATGGCCCCGGCCATGGCCTCTTTGGCCGGGATCTCCCTGGTGTTCTGTGTGCGGATGCTGGCCACCCATTACCGCTGGAATTTCCCCAAAGCCATATAGGACGCAGGACAGCAACAGCAAAAGGCTCCCCGCGCCGCCGCCAGGCGGCGCAGGGAGCCTGAGACTGTCGATCAAGCAGTAGAACGAATAGATCTGGGAAGGAAGATAGTTACGAAAGAAACCCAGGAAGGGTGTCTTTCGTTTTTGATC
>CAVJLQ010000117.1:0-3675 GCA_963650435.1 Alloprevotella sp.
GGAGCAGCCGGACGGCGGAAAGCTCCGCCTGGGGCCCACTGTAAAGGTGGGCTACCTGCCCCAGCATGTCCACTTCGACCACCCGGAGCGCAGCGTATTGGACACCATGCTGTACGACCTGGACTGCACCGCCCAGAGCGCCCGGAACCGGCTGGCCTCCTTCAAGTTCAAGGGGGAGGACGTGTTCAAGCCCGTGTCCGCCCTGTCCGGCGGCGAGCAGTCCCGCCTGCGGCTGTGTATGCTCATGGATGAGAAGATCAACCTTCTGATCTTGGACGAGCCCACCAACCATCTGGACATCCAGAGCAGGGAGTGGATCGAGGAGGCGGTGGAGGACTACAGCGGGAACCTGCTGTTCGTCTCCCACGACCGGTATTTCATCGACCGCTTTGCCACCCGCATCTGGTCCATGGAGGACGGGGGCATCGTGGACTTCAAGGGCACCTATCAGGAATATCTGGCCTTCCGCCAGAAGCAGAAGGCGCCGCAAAAGGAGCCGCCCAAGGCGGCGGAGCCCAAGAAGGAAAAGCCCAAGCGCCCCGGCGGCACCAAGAATCTGGAGAAGGAGGTGGCCGCCGCCGAGCGGGCGGTGGCCAAGGCGGAGGAGGAGATGTACGACCTGGGCCAGCAGATCCAGGCGGCGTCCTCCGACTACCTGAAGCTCCAGGACCTGTGCCAGCAGCGGGATGCCCTGGAGGAGGAGATCTTAAAGCTGTACGGCACCTGGGAGCGGCTGTCCGCTGAATTGGAGGAGGCCAGAGGATGAGCGTTGGAAAGCCTGAGGTATCCAGCTATAAGGGCCGGCGGAGGCCGGCGTGGCTGCGGGTCCTGCTGGCTCTGGTGCTGGCGGGCTGTCTGTCCTTTGGCGGGCTGCTGGCCGCGGTGCTCGCCGGGGCCCACGACCAGGTGAACGGCGACCCCCAGATCATGGTGATCCTGGGCTGTCAGGTAAAGCCATGGGGGCCGTCCATCCTGCTGCAGGACCGGCTGGACACGGCGCTGACCTATTTACAGGAGCACCCCGGCATGACGGTGGTGGTCTCCGGCGGCCAGGGCCCGGACGAGCCGGAGTCGGAGGCACAGTGCATGGCCGACTATCTGACCGAACACGGGGTGGAGGAGGGACAGATCCTGATGGAGGATCAGTCCCACAACACCGATCAGAACCTGCGGTATACCATTAGTCTGTTGGCGGAGAAGGGCTATGATACCACGGGGGACATCCTTGTGGTCTCCAACGGCTTTCACCTGACCCGGGTTCGGATGCTGTGGAGCCGTGCGGCTGGGGCAGCTTATGATCTGTCCACTCTGGCGGCCCCCTCCAGCCACGGGCCGTCCCGCCTGAAAATGTATATCCGGGAGCCCCTGGCCCTGGTCAAATCCTTTGTTCTTGACCGGGGCTGAGATTTGACGGAAGGAGGAAGGCTATGCTGGAAAAACTCACCGCCATCGAGGCGAAATACAGCCAGATCGAGGCGCGGCTGTCCGCGCCGGAGACCTATGAGGACACCGCTCTGGTGGCCCGGCTGAACCAGGAGCAGGCGGAGCTCCAGCCCCTGGTAGAGACCTTCCGCGCCTTTCAGCGGGCCAAGGAGGCGGGGGAGCAGGCCAGAGAGCTCATGGCCGACCCGGAGATGAAGGACCTGGCCCAGGAGGAGCTGCTTCAGGCCCAGGCGGACTGCCAGCGCCTGGAGCATGAGCTGCGGCTGCTGCTCCTGCCCCGGGACCCCAACGACAACAAGAGCGTGGTCATGGAGATCCGGGCCGGTGTGGGCGGTGAGGAGGCCGCCCTGTTCGCCCACTCCCTGTACCGCATGTACGCCATGTACGCCGAGCACCGGCGCTGGAGCTGCGAGGTCGTCTCCGCCAGCGAAACGGAGCTGGGCGGCGTGAAGGAGATCACCTTTCTGGTCGAGGGGGGCGGCGTCTGGTCCCGTATGAAGTTTGAAAGCGGCGTCCACCGGGTGCAGCGGGTGCCGGAGACCGAGTCCGGCGGCCGGGTGCACACCTCCACCGCCACAGTGGCAGTGCTGCCGGAGATGGAGACGGCGGACGTGCAGCTGAACCCCGCGGACATCGAGATGCAGGTGTTCCGCTCCTCCGGCGCCGGGGGACAGCACGTGAACAAGACCTCCTCCGCTGTGCGGCTGATCCATAAGCCCACGGGCACGGTGGTGGAGTGCCAGCAGGAGCGCAGCCAGTTCCAGAACCGGGACAAGGCCATGCGTATCCTGGCCTCCCGCCTGTACGAGGCGGAGCAGGAGAAGATCACCAGCGAGTATACCGCCCAGCGGCGGCTTCAGGTCGGCTCCGGCATGCGCAACGAGCGGATCCGTACCTATAATTTCCCCCAGGGGCGGGTGACCGACCACCGCATCGGCCTGACCCTGTATAAGATCGACAGCATTATGGACGGTGATCTGGATGAGCTGATCGACGCCCTGGTGGCCGACCACCAGGCGGAGCTGCTGAAGGAGAGCCATTAGAAGAAAAGAGGAACTGCTATGGAATTGTATATCCACTACACGGAGCTGCCCCACGACCTGCCTTTGACCGAGGTGGTGGGCCAGCTGAACGAGACGCTGGACGACACCGGCGCCGTCAGCGGCGGTCTGGACAAGGAGCAGGGCGGCCGGATCGACCTGGAGCTGGAGGACGAGCGGGTGAACCCCAAGTACGCACAGATGGCTGTGAAGGCCTATCTTCAGCGGGCGGGCTTCGCCAAGGATACCGTCATCGAGATCGGCGGCATGGAGATCGGCCTGTACGAGTAAGGGGAGCGGCAAGATGTATCGTTGGGTGATATTTGATCTGGACGGGACCCTGCTGAACACCATCGACGACCTGGCGGACGCGGGCAACTGGGTGTGTGAGCAGCACGGCTGGCCCACGCACCAGACGGCGGAATACTGCTATATGGTGGGCAACGGCATCCCCAAGCTGGTAGAGCGCTTTACGCCCCCGGAGAACCGGGACTCCGAGACCCTGAAGCAGGTGCTGGCGGAGTTTTCCGCCCGGTATGATGCCCATAAGGAGGATAAGACCGCCCCCTATCCCGGCATGGTGGAGCTGATCCGCCGCTTGGACGCGGCGGGAGTGGTGACGGCGGTGCTGTCCAACAAGGCGGACGATCTGGCCGGGCCGGTGGTGGAGCGCTACTACCCCGGGCTGTTCAGCGTGGTGCAGGGGGCGCTGCCCGGTGTGCCGGTCAAGCCGGACCCGGCGCTGCTGCACCGGCTGATGGAGCGGATGGGCGCCGACCCGGAAAATACCCTGTTCGTGGGGGACAGCAACGTGGACATCCAGACGGCGAAAAACGGAAGTCTGCCCGGCTGCGGCGTGCTGTGGGGCTTCCGCACCCAGGCGGAGCTGGAGGAGGCGGACGCGGACTTCCTGGTGTCCGATCCGGAGCAGCTCTACGCCCTGATCACAGCGAAGAACGGGGAAGAATAACGTGGAAACGAAGTATCTGACAGAAAAGGACCTGCCCCAGGCGGCGGAGATCATCCGCCGGGGCGGCCTGGTGGGCATCCCCACGGAGACGGTCTACGGCCTGGGGGCCAACGGCCTGGACGCGGAGGCGGTGTCCCACATCTTTGAGGCCAAGGGCCGCCCCCAGGACAACCCGCTGATCCTGCATATCACGGATGTGTCTTGGCTGGAGCGGTACTGCAG
>CAVJLQ010000118.1:0-2964 GCA_963650435.1 Alloprevotella sp.
ACGGCGTGGACTTCTCCGTCAACGTCATCTCCAAGTCCGGCACCACCACCGAGCCCGCCGTGGCCTTCCGCATCTTCCGGGAAAAGCTGGAGGCCAAGTACGGCAAGGAGGGCGCCCGTGAGCGCATCTACGCCACCACCGACGCCCACAAGGGGGCCCTGAAGGGCCTGGCCGACCGGGAGGGCTACGAGGAGTTCGTGGTGCCCGACGACGTGGGCGGCCGTTTCTCCGTCCTCACCGCCGTGGGCCTGCTGCCCATCGCCGCCGCGGGCATCGACATTGAGGCTCTCATGTCCGGAGCCCGAGACGCCATGGAGCAGCTGTCCGTCCCCGGGCTGGACAACCCCGCCTGGCAGTATGCCGCCGCCCGCCACGCCCTGTACTCCTCCGGCAAGCGCATCGAGATCCTGGCCGCCTACGAGCCCGCCTTCCGCTTCTTCGGCGAGTGGTGGAAGCAGCTGTTCGGCGAGAGCGAGGGCAAGGAGGGCAAGGGCCTGTTCCCCGCCAGCGTGGAGTTCACCGCCGACCTGCACTCCATGGGCCAGTACATCCAGCAGGGCCAGCGCCTGATGCTGGAGACGGTGGTGCGCTTCGCCCCCGGCCCCGACCCCGTGGTCATCCCCGAGGACAAGGACAATGTGGACGGGCTGAACTTCCTGGCGGGCAAGACCCTGGACTTTGTGGCCGACCAGGCCATGCGGGGCACCATCCTGGCCCATGTGGACGGCGGCGTGCCCAACCTGATGATAGAGGCCGGCCCCATCTCCGCCCATACCGCCGGTGAGCTGATCTACTTCTTCGAGTATTCCTGCGGCCTGTCCGGCTACCTGCTGGGGGTCGACCCCTTTGACCAGCCCGGCGTGGAGGCCTATAAGAAGAACATGTTCGCCCTCCTGGGCAAGCCCGGATATGAGGAGCAGAAGGCGGCGCTGGAAGCGAGACTTTGATCCTTCATCCATTCTCCCCTTTTCCCGCTTGCCCAGGCCCCCGCGCAGCGGGGGATCGGCGCTGTGCGCCGTAAATCCGGAGCGAAGCGCAGGATTTGCGCAGGGCGAATTCACTTCGCCCGAGCATTTTGATCCCAAGGGGTCCCCAACGGGAATATCCCGTTGGGCGCAAGCCCGGATATGAGGAGCAGAAGGCAGCGCTGGAGGCGCGGCTGTAATTCCCTGTTTATCTTCTGCCGCCGCTCCATACTCCCCCGCAGGGGCGGCCCCATGGGGCCGCCCGGCGATCCCCTTCTCCCAAAAAGCCAGCGGGCTGAGATCATAGATCTCAGCCCGCTGGCTTTTATTTCGCCTTTCTCGCGTCCCGCAGGCGGCGCAGCCGCTTCTTCAGCGGCCCGCCCCGCTTTTTGTGCAGGCACACCCCCAGAAGGATCACTACCAGCGCCCCGCCGCAGCCCAGGGCGATGGGCAGCACTGGGCTGCTCTCCCGCTCCTGGATGCAGAAGGTCACCGTCCGCTCCCCGGTGGTGAACAGCAGATAGCTGCCGTCCACGCTGCTGTCCCGCTGCTGCCAGCCGTCGTCGGTCTTGACCCACAGGGCATACCGCTTTCCGCCCTCGGGCAGCCGCCAGTGCACCGTATAGGAGATCTCCTTCAGGTCGGGGTCGTCCACCGTCACGGTCACGCCCTCGCCGGTGCAGCTGTTCCCCTTCCCGTCCGTCCAGGTGACGGTCTCCGTGGTGTGGGACACCTGGGCGCGGCTGCTGAAGCTGCCGTCCACCAGCAGCTGGGGCAGCTCCTCACCGCCGTCCGTCAGGGCGGAGCGATAGGGGGTATACACCGCGTCCAGGGTCTGGCTGGCCGTCAGCTTGGTGTAGTCCAGCTGGGGCCAGGCGGCGGAGCAGCCCTTCTTCGCCGGGATCTCCGGCAGGCTGTCGATCCCCCGTCCGTACTGGAAGGGCACCACCGCCACCACCTTGCCGTCCGCCCGGAAGGTCAGCTCCAGCCGGGAGAACCCGCTGGGCGCCCCCTTTTCCGCGCACAGGGCGTCGAAGTCCGCCGGCTCCGCCTTGCCCGCATAGCTGATGCCGTCGATGCCGCCCAGGCTCTCCCCGGCAAAGAAATTGCCCGACACGGCGCCGTCCTCGTCCACATCCCCGGCGATGGCCCCCACATAGGCCTCGCCGGTCAGGGTGACCAGGGTGCGGCACCCGCTCAGATCCTTGCCGTATCCCGCGATACCGCCCACATAGTCCTTGCCGGACATCTGGCACTTGGCCCAGCTGCCGTCCGCGATACCGTTCAGGCTGCCGGCGATGCCGCCCACATAGCTGCCGTCGGCGGTGACACCGCCGTAGCTCTGGCACTGGGTCACCCGGCCGAAATATCCCCGGCCCACGATGCCGCCGGCATAGTCGCCCTTGTCGGCCGCCGTCCCGGTGTTCACGCACTGGCTCACCAGGGCCCGGGCCTTATAGTTGAACTCCAGGGAGTAGTCCCCCACCTGGGTCAGGTCGCTGTCGGGGTCCACATCCGTCTCGATGCCGATGTTCCCCACGATGCCGCCCACGGCGGAGTTGCCCAGCACCCTGCCCCGGTTCTCGCTGCCGGACACCCGGCCGTCGTGCTGCTTCTCCAGGTCGCAGGTGGCCGAGTCGTCCTGAAAGTGGTCCCGGATCAGCTCCTCCGTGGTCTTGCCCTGGTCCGCCTCTCTCTGGTTTTTCTCGCTGCGGATCAGGTCGGTGATGGCCCGGAACTGGCTGTTGATGGCCTTCAGGTCGCCGATCAGGGTGTCGGCGGAGTCGCCGATCAGCTGGTTCAGGGCGTCGCCGCTGTCCAGCAGGGCGTCCATGGCCGCGTCCAGCTGGTCGCTCTTGTCGGTGATGTCCGCGCCGATGGGCTCGATCTTGATCTCCGGCAGGTCCGCCTGCTCGTCGATGATGTCCCGCAGGCCCCGGGTCACCTTGTCCATATTCTCCACCAGGCTGCTGGCGTCGTCGCTCACATATCCCAGGTC
>CAVJLQ010000119.1:0-3931 GCA_963650435.1 Alloprevotella sp.
GGGGGAGACCCTGAACGGCATGATCTGCGCCGCGCGCCAGCGGGGGCTGGAGCTGGTGGGCGGCAGACGGATGCGCTCGAAGAGCGGCGGCCCGGTGGACCACGCTGTGGTGGAGGACTTTTTGAAGCGGACGCTGGACGGCATTGAGCAGGCGGGCGCGCTGGACGGGGTGCTGCTGTCCCTCCACGGGGCCACGGTATCCGACCGGTCTGAGGACGTGTGCGGCGACATCGTGCAGGCCGTCCGCCGCGCCGTGGGACAGGAGGCGCCGATCGCCGTCTCTCTGGATCTCCACGGCAATGTGACGCGAAAAATGATGGAAAACGCGGACTTTGTCTGCGGTTATCAGACCTATCCCCACCTGGACCTGTACGAGGTGGGCTTCCGCGCGGCCCGGCTGCTGGCCGACCGGCTGGAGGGCAGGCCGCTGGTGACGGTGCGCGCCGCCATCCCCATGATCGCGCCCCCCCACGGCTATACCACCGCCCGCGGCCCCCTGCACGAGCTGATGGAGCGGGGTCATGCGCTGGTGCGCTCCGGCCAGATCGCGGACTTCTCTGTGTTTCAGGCCCAGCCCTGGCTGGACGTGAGCGAGCTGGCCTCCACCGTGGTGGTCACAGCGGACAGCAGGGAGCAGGCCGAAGGGGCGGCCCGGGAGCTGACCGCCATGGAGTTTGCCCTGCGGCATGAGCTGCAGGGGGAGAAGCTGTGGAGCGTGGAGCGGGTCATTCAGGCCGCCCTGGACAATGCCCGGGACGAGCCGGTGGTGCTGGTGGACTCTGCCGACTCCCCAAACGCCGGTGCCAACGGGGACAGTGCCGCCGTGCTGGAAAAGCTGCTGCCCTTCCGGGATGAGCTGTACTGTGCCCTGTCGGTGAACGATGCGGCCGCGGTGGAGCGGGCGTTTTCCATGGGCGTGGGCGCCCGGGGGGACTTTGTGCTGGGGGCCTCTCTGGCCCCGGGCCTGAGCCGCCCTGTGGAGGTAAAGGACGCGGTGGTCCGCAGTCTGCACATGGGCCGCTTCCGGCTGCAGGGCCCCGCCGAGCGGGGGCAGATGCGGAACGTGGGCCGCAGCGCGGTGTTGGAGGCGGGCAAGCTGCAGATCCTGGTGTGCGTGCGGGCGCAGAACTGCGGCGACCGGCAGTTCTACCGGGCCTTCGGCATCGAGCCCGACCTGTGCGGCCTGGTGTGCGTAAAGGCGTGCACCTCCTTCCGGGCGGGGTATGAGCCCATGGCGGCCATGATCTGCAGCGCCGCGACTCCGGGGGCGGCGGGCCCGGTGCTGGAGGATATGCCCTTTACCCGTCTGCCCCGGCCCATGTTCCCCTTTGATGAGATCGCGGAGGAGGACATCCAGGGCCCGGAAGTATTTCGATAAGAGGAGAGAGCGCGATGAAAAAGCGGCTGTTTGTTCTGTCTGTTGACGCCATGGTGCAGGAGGATGCGGACTATCTGCGGGCAAAGCCAGGCTCTGATTTCGCAAAGTTCTACGAGAACTGCTGCGGTCTGGACAGTGTGCGGACGATCTATCCCTCCATCACCTACCCGGTGCATGTGTCCATCCAGACCGGGTGCTACCCCGAAAAGACGGGCATTTATACCAACTATGTGTTCTCCACCGACGAGGTGGACCGGGACTGGACCTGGGACGCCCGGCTCATCCGGACGGACAACATCTTTTCCGCCGCCAAACGGGGAGACTACACCACCGCGGCGGCCTTCTGGCCCGTGACCTGCGGCAACGCGGACATCGACTACCACCTGCCGGAGTACTGGCTGGCCCACCCGGGGGAGACCCTGCGGGGCGCCTTTATGGAGCGGGGGTCCAGCGAGGAGGTGGTCCGGCTGATAGAGAAGCACGCCCATCTGCTGCCCGAGGGCTATGAGCGGGGCGGCATGGCCAATGTGGCCAAGGAGCCGGAGTTTGACGACTTTATGGTCCATGTGGCCTGTGACATGATCCGGGAGCATAAGCCGGAGGTCATGTTCATGCACGCCAGCCTCATCGACTCCCTGCGCCACGCCAACGGCATCTTCTGCCCCGAGGTGACGGAGGGGCTCGACCAGGTGGACCGGTGGCTGGGGATGCTGTTCCAGGCGTTCCGGGAGGCCGGCGTGTTTGACGAGACCAATTTCGTCATCCTGTCCGACCACGGCCAGAACGGCTACGTCCGTGAGGTGCGGCCCAACGTCTTTTTGGCCAGGCGCGGTCTGATCCAGGTGGACGGCCAGGGCCGGGTGACGGACTACACGGTCTACGGGATGCACAACGGGCTGTCCATGGCCTTCTGGCTGAAGGATCCCGACGACCGGCAGGCATACGAACGGGCCTATGCCGCCCTGAAGGAGATGGCGGCGGAGGGCCTGTACGGCTTTACCCAGGTGCTGACCCGGGAAGAAGCGGCGGAGCGGTTCCATCTGGACGGCGACTTCGCCTTTATCATCGAGGGGGACGGCTACACCTCCTTCGCCGACCAGTGTACGGGCCCCGGGGTGGTCAATGTGCCCTTGAAGGATCACCATATGGGCAGAGGCAACCACGGCCATATGCCCGATGTGGGGCCGCAGCCGGTGTTCTTCGCCAAGGGGCCGGACTTTAAGGAGAACGTCATGCTGCCCCGGCGGGACATCGTGGACGAGGGCCCCACCTTTGCCCGGCTGCTGGGCGTTGAGCTGAGAGACGCCCAGGGCACCGCCATGACCCAACTGCTGAAAAGCTGATGAACATCAAAACCGCCGCCGGGAGCCTTTGCTCCCGGCGGCGGTTTGCTTCAAAGGGTCAGATGCCCTTTCGGTGCAGATAGTAGGAGTAGAACAGCGGGGGGAGCGCGGCCAGAACGATCAGGCCGGACAGCAGCCAGGTGTTCCACAGGTGCAGCAGAGTCAGCACGAGGAACAGCAGGCCCGCCGCCACCCACAAAAAGCCGGTCAGGCGGTGGGTGCGGTTCCAGTTTTCCTCGCTGCTCAGCGTCCAGGGCAGGCGGATGCCCAGGGTGTCGCTCTGCTTGGTCTTGGGCAGGTAGTTGCCGATGACCAGGAAGAGGATGCCCACGAACAGGGGCGCCACGGTGGATACGTGCATCTCATAGCCCAGCCCCGCGCCCAGAGTGATCGTGCCGCACAGCAGCGAGACCGTCGGGCAGATCCACATGGTGACGCTCCGCAGGGCGGTGCTCATGTTCTCTTTTCTGGGGTCCCGGTCCATGGCCCAGCAGCAGAACAGATCGATCGCGGCGATCAGGGCGGGCAGGGCGAATACCGCCGCCGCCCGGGGCATCCAGCCGTTGGCCGCGCCGTTTATGCCCCAGTGGGTGACCATGGTCTCTGGCAGACGATGATAGACCGCGGCCCCCGCCGCCATGGGCAGCAGACAGACCAGGGCGGTCAGCAATGATCCTTTCCGATGGGTCTTCATTCTTCCTTTTCTCCTTTCAGGTCCTGCAGCCACAGCAGAACTTCCTCCAGCACGGAGGCGTTCAGGCTGTAGTAGATAAAGTTTTTCTCCCGGTTTTCAAAGATCAGTCCCGCCTTCTTCAGCTGGGACAGGTGATAGGACACGGTGGCCGCCGTCATGTCAAAACGCCCGGCGATGTCCCCCGCCGTCATGCGCCCGTTTTTCAGCAGCCCCAGGATCTCCCGCCGCACCGGGTCGGACAGCGCCTTAAAGGTCTCGGCAAAGCCCATAGGCGGACCTCCTTTCACGGTATTTAGAAAATTTTCTAAATAGAAGATACCACATCCCGGGCCTGCTGTCAAGAAGTATTTAGAAAAAATTCGAAATACCATTCTGGGCACGGCGGACCTATTGACAGACAAGGGATCTTTGCCTAAAATGAAGTTGAAAACTTGCCGCGGCCGGGCGCCTGGCGCCCCGCTGCGATAAGACGGCGAAAGGAGCGGCCGCTCCTTTCGTGTTCCCCATGGGGAACAC
>CAVJLQ010000120.1:0-8944 GCA_963650435.1 Alloprevotella sp.
CGGCCTCGCTCATGGTGTAGTCCAGGCGGCACAGGGCGGGGGTCAGGTCATACAGCCCCAGCTGCTTCATCAGGGCACAGATGCCGCACTGGGAGAAACGGGCCTCGTACCCGCTGCCGTCGGGGTAGGGGAGGTAGTCCATGTTCCAGGAGTAGGGATTGCGGTCGGCGGCCCTCAGGGCGGCGGCGGCCTGCATCCCCGCAATGTCCCCGGGGGTGAATTTCTTCTTCCCGCTCTGGCGGCAGAACCATTTCATGGGGCCGGTCATCATGGCCCGGGCGTAATACTCCGTCAGCTGCTGCACGTCGGGCCGCCGGGGCATGGACAGGATGAAGGCCCCCAGCATGGCGCAGTTGACGATGTTCATTTGAAAGCGGTCGCCCTTTTCAAACTCCGGCAGGCCGGCGATGATCCGGCGGTACTCCGGCTTGGCCCTTTCGACGATGGCTCTGGCCTCCGCCTTCTCATAGCCCAGCGTATGGGTGAGCTGCGCCCGGAAGGAGCGGGCGAACAGCGCCCACATGCCCGCGGGCATTCCCAGATACCTCATAGTCCGGCCCTCCCTCCGTCTCCGGCGGGAAAGCCCAGCCGGACGACCTGCATATCCATGGCGGCGTCGCCCACTCGGGCCAAAAAGCGGAAGAGGCCGCTGACGCCGGGGTCCTTCAGGTCGCTGTAGCCCAGCATGAACCCCCGGGAGGACACCTCCATACCGGGGACCCAGGGCGCCAGCTCCTGCCTGGCCCGGCGCACCGCAAAATAGGCTTTGACGTCCTGGATGTCCGCACCCTTCACCCAGGTCTTCAGCATCAGCTTGACCGCCGTCTGGTTCGCTGTGTCGAACACCAGCCGTCCGCCGGGGAAGGCCCCGGCCATGGCCTGCACCAGGGCCCTGACCTGCTCCGTCAGGAAGTAGTAGAACACTCCGGAGGCGAAGAATACGGCCCCCTTCGCCGGATCGATGGCCCGAAACCAGGCGGTGTCGTTCAGGTCGCAGGGGATGTTCTCCTCCCGCTCCCCCGGGGGGAGCAGCTCGTTGCGCAGGGCGATGACGTCGGGAAAGTCCAAATTGTAGAGCCTGCACCTGCCGTTGTCGCAGCGGCGGCCGGTGCTGTCCAGGCCGCAGCCCAAATTGACCACCGCGGCGTCGGGGTGGTCCTTCAGGTAGTCCCTGACCTCCCAGGCCAGGTCGTACTGCCGCATGGCCACCTCCAGGAAGCCAAAGCGCTGCAGGGCGCTGCGGGACTTCCTCTCCAGCACGGAAAAATCGTAGTCGATGCCTTCGATCAGCTCCGCCGCCGTCCTGTCCTGATACAGGCCGGGGAACAGCTGGGAGCACATTTTGCGGGCGTACAGGGGGATGACCAGGGTCTCCTGCACGGTGTTCCGTTCGATGTGGTATTTCATCTGGGTGCCTCACTTTCTTGCCGGGGCGACAAAAACGGCAGGTCCGGCAGTGTGTTTTCTTCCATCACCCGCGTCAGCAGCGCCGCAAAGCCCGCCGGGTCTTTGATCTGGTGCTCCATGTGGTCAAAGCCCTCAAATACCGGATAGTGGGCGGAGGGGTAGGCGCTGCGGACGGCGCCGCGGTATTTGAAGTGCTCCTCCTTGCTGCCGAAGGCAAACCAGACGCGCTCCTGCAGCTGCGGCGATAGGGGCGGAAAGGGCTTGTCCTCCAGACTGTCGGCCAGCTGGCGGCGGAGGCTGCGGTAGGTCAGGGCCTTGCCCGCCGCGATAAAATAGGGGCGGATGGCCTGGTCGTCGCACCACAGGATCCTCTTCAGCGTCCGCCCCTGGGACCAGTACAGGCTCTTGATGGCCAGATACAGCAGGGGGGCCATGGCCCGGCGGACGCCCGGGGAGATCTGGGCGAACTGCCCGCCGTCGAAGTAGGCGTGCTCCACCGGCAGGGAGGTCCGGGCCAGAAAGGCCAGGGCCAGGTCCGCCCCCAGGGAGGAGGCCGCCACCAGGGCCAGCCGCGTCACACCGCACCGGGCGAGGAACTCCTCCACCTGCCTCAGCTCGTCCGCCTTGCTGACATACCGCTGGCCGGGACAGTAGACGGTGGAGGTGGGCAGGACGCAGAAGTACCGGTCCTTCAGGTGCTCCGCCACCGGGCGGCTGCTGGCGCCGGTGACCCCCATGGCGTGGAAGAAGAGGACGGCCGGGCGGCCCGGCTCCCCCAAGGTCTCAAACAGCATCCCGATCCCTCCTATCGGTTTCGGCGGTAGCCCGCCTCGTCCCGGTACTCCGGGTGGTCCCTCAGATAGGGATCCCGGTCGCCGCAGATGGTGTAGTCGCACCGGCAGCCGTTGGCGCAGGTGGTTTTGCGCACCAGCCGGGCGTGGATCAGCTCCATGGCCTGAAAGTCCGGGTTGCACAGGGCGGGCATCACCTCCAGCAGGCCGTGCTGCCTGGCAAACTCCGCCGTGGGACACTCCGTGAACTCATAGCGGATGGGCTTGCCCTTCTCAAAGGGGGCCACATACATCTTGAAGTCCCCCCACTTGTCGCACTGGCGCTTGGCGTTCAGAAAGGCCAGGTACATCAGCCGCTTGAACAGGGGGCGGTTGCAGTTTACGAACCTTGCCAGCCTGCGGAAGGGGGGCAGGAACAGCGCCCCCTCCATCTCTTCGATCTCCGTCAGACTGGTGACCCCCTTGCAGACCGTGTAATAGGCCATCAGGGCGACGCAGTCGTAGTTTCCGCCGGGGCCGTTGTGAAAGTTTTTGGGGCCGCCCAGATCGGTGCGCCAGTGGGAGAGAAAGTCCACATACTGCCGCTGCACCCGCTCCCAAACCGCCTCCCGCTCTGCCTGCGGATAGTGCAGGGCGATCTTCTCGCGGATCTGCTCCCTGCAGGGCTTGGAATATAACACATGGCAGCGGCGGTCGAATTGCAGTTGGCTGTCCTTCATCGTCCCACGCCCTTCAAAAAGCCGCCGCGCGCCCCCGCCTGGGTGTCGTCGGACTCGTCATAGGCGTCATAGGGGGCGCTGGGGTCGTGGACCCTCTTCTTGAAGGGGGAGCACAGCTGGTCCTTGTGGGCGAAGGCGAAGGAAAAGTTGTCCGTCCAGCCGGTGTGCCCGGTGATGAACAGGGGGCGCAGTCCCCGGGCGTCCAGCCTCTCCTCCAGCGCGGCCAGAGACCGGACCGCCAGCTTGTTGTCCTCCGCCAGGGCGGCGATGAAGCTGTAGCCGCCGTCGGCGCCGAACCAGATGGTGTCGCCGGTGAAGAGGTATTTGTCGTCGATGAGATACACCATGTGGCCCCAGGTGTGGCCGGGCACCAGGAAGCACTCGATGCGGATGCCGTCGATGTCAAACACCTGTCCGTCCTTCAGCAGCACCTTTTGGTTGTTGATGGTCACCTGGGGCAGCTTATACAGGTGGTAGATGACCCTGCGGCGCACCTCGCCGGTGAGATAGCGGTCCTCGATCTCCCCCACATACAGGGTGGCGTCCCGGAACAGGCCGGGGCTGTCCGCCTCCACCGCCCCCACATGGTCGGTATCCTGGTGGGTGATGAGGATATGGCGGATGGACTTGGGGGCGATGTCCAGCCAGCCCATCTTTTCCTCCAGCCGGTCGTAGTTATACCCGGCGTCGATCATAATGGTGGTGTCCCCCTTGCGGTAGAAGAAGATGTTGGCCACCCACTCCCGCACGCAGGCCACGTGCTCATCGATCCAGCCGGTGTTCAGGGGCTTGAAGATCTCCTTGCCCCGGTACATCCGGCTCATCTCCTTTTTCTGGAACTCTGTCGCCTTTCTGGACATGCTGTATCCCTCCGCTCTTATTAACAGATCGGCGCGTCCGATCTCCAAATACAGATAAGTTAGTCTGATCTAACTGATGGGCACAGAACACTTACAGTACTGTGACCCCGGGCCTATTGTACCCCCGCCCCGCGCTGTTTTCAAGGGGAAATTCCGGCGGGGGGCGGGGGGGACTGGGTCACAGGCGGGTCAGCAGGCACACCGTCTCCACATGCTGGGTCCTGGGAAACAGGTCCACGCCCTGGGCCTTTACGGCGCTGTAGCCCAGCAGGGAGAAACGCTTTACATCCCGGGCCAGAGTGGCGGGGTCGCAGGAGACATAGACGATGCGCTCCGGGGCCATGGCCGCCAGGATCTCGGGCACCTCCGGCCCAAGCCCCTTCCGGGGCGGGTCCACGCAGATGACCCGGGGGCGCACCCCCTGCCGCGCCAGATGGGCGGCGATCTGCCCGGCGTCCCCGCAGAAGAATTCCGCGTTGTCCACGCCGTTGCGCAGGGCGTTGGCCTTTGCGTCCTCGATGGCCTGGGGCACCACCTCGGCTCCGATGACCCTGCCCGCCCTCTGGGCCAGGCACAGGGAGATGGTGCCGATGCCGCAGTACAGATCCAGAACGGTCTCTGTCCCCGTCAGCCCGGCGTATTCCAGGGCCAGGGCGTACAGCCGCTGGGTCTGTTCCAAGTTGATCTGAAAGAAGGAGGGCACCGACAGGCGGAAGGTCAGGCCGCACAGCTCCTCCTCCAGCCAGTCCCGGCCCCACAGGGTGCGATACTCCCGGCCCAGGATCACGTTGGTGTCCTCGTGATTCAGGTTCAGTACCACGCCGGCCAGGCCGCTGTGGGCGGCCCGCAGGGCACAGATCAGCGCATCGGCGTGGGGCAGCTCTTCGCCGTTGACCACCACGCAGCACAGGGACTGGCCGCGGCTGTTGGTGCGCACATAGAGATGCCGCACCAGGCCGGAGCGGGAGATCTCGTCGTAGGGCGGGACGGCGTACTGCTCCATCCACCCCTTGAAGGCGGCCCGCAGGGCGGTGACAGGCTCCGGCTGGAGCAGGCAGTCCGCTACGTCCAGCACATCGTGGCTGCGTCCCCGGTAGTAGCCCACCGCCAGACCGTTTTTCTCCATGGATACGGGGAATTGCACCTTATTTCGATAACGTTCCGTATTTTCTGCCCCTAAAACGCCGGACAGGACTACATTCGACCCGCCGATCCGGCTCAGGGCGTCCTGGATCCGGGCGGCCTTGGCCCGCAGCTCCTCGGCATAGTCCATGTGCCGGAACTGACAGCCGCCGCACCGGCCGAAGAGGGGGCAGTCCGGCGCGCGCCGGAGGGGAGAGGGGGACAGCAGCTCCACGCCCCGGCCCCAGGCCACGGTCTTGTTCACCTTCTCCAGACGAAAGCGCCACCGCTCCCCGGCGATGGTGCCTGGGATGAACACCACCCGGCCCTCCAGCCGGGCCACGCCCATGCCCTCGGCGGTGTAGCCGGTGATCTCCCCCTCATGCAGGGTATTCTTTTTCCACTCCATGGCGAAGCCCTCCCCATTCTCAGTGATGGTAATCATACCACAAAGGGCGGGCGGCGTAAAGGGACAGAAAAGCGCCCCGAGCCGCGGAGATCGTGCGGCACGGGACGTTTTTGATGAATGATCACTGCTTTTTGCCCTTTACGGCGTGAAGGATCAGGCCGATGACCAGACCCACCAGAGCGGGGCACACCCAGAACAGGCCCAGCTTGGCCAGGGGCAGGGTCTCCTTCAGCACCGCCAGGATCCCGTCCAGATGGCAGGCGGTGAGCAGGGAGAGGGGCAGGGAGCTGACGAAGTCGTACAGCGCGCCCACCAGGGTGAAGGCGGTGACGCAGATGCTCACCGTGCGGTCGTGGCCGTAGAAGCGGCCGAACAGGGCCAGCAGGATCAGCGTGATGGCCAGGGGGTACAGGAACATGAGCACGGGGACGGAGAACTCGATGATGGTGCTCAGCCCCAGGATGGAGAACAGGAAGGACACCCCGGTGAACACAAAGGCCCAGCTGCGGTAGGACATCAGACCGGGGAACAGGTCGGCAAAGGTCTCGCCGCAGCTGGTGATCAGACCAACGGCGGTCTTCAGGCAGGCCAGGGTGACCGTGGCCGCCAGGATGAGCAGACCCACGCTGCCCAGATAGTGCTGGGCGATCTGGGCCAGGGCGATGCCGCCGTTTTCAGAGGTCTCGAACAGGCCGCGGCTCTGTACGCCCACCACAGTGACGGCCAGATAAATCACGCCCATGAGCAGGCAGCCGAACACGCCGGCCTTTACGGTGTTGGAGGCCACGGCGTCGGGCTCCTCTACGCCCAGGCCCTGGATGACCCGGACCACCACGATGCCGAAGGCCAGACCGGCCAGGATGTCCATGGTGTTATAGCCGTCCAGGAAGCCGGCAAAGAAGGGCTGGGTGGCGTAGTTCCCGGTGGGAGCCACGGAGGAGATGGAGGCGGAGGGGTCCAGCATGGCCACGATGACCAGGATGCCCAGGAATACTAAGAAGCAGGGGTTCAGGATCTTGCCCACCCAGGTGAGGATCTTTCCGGGATAGAGGGAGAACAGCAGGGCTGCGATGAAGAAGGCCAGGGTGAACAGGAACAGGTACAGCCGGGCGTGGCCCTCGGGCAGGATGCGCTCCAGGCCCACGGTATAAGAGGTGGTGGCGCAGCGGGGGATGGCGAAGAAGGGCCCGATGGTCAGATACAGGGCGCAGGTGAAGAACATGGAGTAGGGCTTGCCCACCTTGCTTGCCAGCTCGTACAGTCCGCTGCTGCGGCTGATGCCCAGAGCGGCCACGGCCAGCAGAGGCAGGCCCGCGCCGGTGACCAGAAAGCCGATGATGGCCGGCCAGAAGCTGCTGCCGGCCAGCTGGCCCATATGGACGGGGAAGATCAGGTTGCCGGCGCCGAAAAACATGCCGAAGAGCATGCTGGCCACATACACATATTCCTTAAAAGTCAGTTTCCGCTTCATATTGATCGTGTCCTTTCATGAAAGAGAGATGGTCATTGATACAGGAAAAGGGGAGCATAGTTCCCCTCCATAATGACCATCCGCCCTGTCACTTCCAAAGCGGTGCGCTCAGACGTGATCATGGCGTGCATACGGATCCCCTCCTTAATAAAGACACGGCCCTTATTGGGCCGGCGGTTCCGCGGGACGCAGGGCGTCCTCTTCAGCGGGACAAATGCTGCTTTGCGCGGGAAAAGTCGAAGGATATCAAACGGTATTTCTTATGATAACATAAGGAAAACAAAAATACAATCACCCGCGCAATTTTTTTTATCCCGCTTTTCTGCGTGTCCCCGGCCTTTTCTGTGGACCGGAAGTGTTCCTGGCAATGAGAACGGCTCCCGTTCCGCAGTACGGGAGCCGGAATGACCGCTTAGAGATCGAAATACCGCTCAAATTCTGCCGGGTGGGGAATAGCGGCCATCTCCCGGCACTCCCGCCGCTTGGCGGCGATCAGGCTGCTCAGCAGCTCCTCCGGGAACACGCCGCCCCTGGTCAGGTAGTCGTGGTCGGCCTCCAGGGCGTCCAGGGCGGCATCCAGGCTGGCGGGCAGGCTCTGGAGCTTCGCCTTCTCCTCCTCCGGCAGGGTATACAGGTTTACATCATAGGGGCCCCAGCCGTTTTCGTGGGGGTCGATGCGGTTTTCGATGCCGTCCAGCCCGGCCATGAGCAGGGCAGCGTAGCAGAAATAGGGGTTGCAGGTGGCGTCGGGGTTGCGGATCTCAAACCGCCGCAGGCCGGGGGACCTGGCGTAGGCCGGGATGCGGATGACGGCGCTGCGGTTGCTGGTGGCGTAGCCCACGGTGACCGGGGCCTCAAACCCGGGCACCAGGCGCTTGAAGGAGTTGGTGCTGGGGTTGGTGATGGCGCACAGGGAGGAGATGTGCTTCAAAAGGCCGCCCATGAACCAGTGGGCCTCCCGGCTCAGGTGGGAGTAGCCGCTGTCGTCGGAAAACACGGGCTGGCCGTCCTTCATCAGCAGCATGTGGACGTGCATACCGCTGCCCGCCTCGCCGCAGACGGGCTTGGGCATGAAGGTGGCCGTCTTGCCGTATTTCAGGGCGGTGTTGTGGATGATGTATTTGATCATCATGGTGTCGTCGGCCATTTTGGACATGGGGGCCAGCTTGGGCTCGATCTCAAACTGACCGGCGCCCCCAACCTCCGGGTGGTGGTACTTGATGGGGATGCCCGCCTCCTCCATGAGCAGGCACATCTCGCTGCGGCACTCATAGGTGCGGTCCAGAGGCTTGGCGATGTGGTAGTGCCCCTGCCGGGGGACAACGGTGCCCATGCCGTTCACGCCGCTGTTCCAGTGGGCCTGCTCCGCGTCCAGTGCCATGCCGATGGCGTCGGGGCCCACCTGCCAGGTCACGCGGTCGAAGAGGTAGAACTCGAACTCCGGCAGGATGAGCATGGTGTCGGCGATGCCGGTGCCGCGCATGTGCTCCTCCGCCGCCCGGACGATGTTCCGGGGGTACTGTGGCAGAGGGCGGTTCTGGGGGTAGTCGATGATCATGGCGCTGCCGGTCATGGACAGGGTGGGTACCTCGCAGAAGGGGTCGGGGCGGGCGGTGTCCGGGTCGGGGATGAACACCATGTCGCTCTTTTCCACCGCGGCATAGCCGTAGTTGGAGGCATCGAAGCCGATGCCCTCGGTCATGGTGGCCTCGGAGAAGTTCTGGGCGGGGATGGTCACATGGCGGTACTGGCCGTTGATGTCCACCATTTTGAAGTCCACCATCTTTATGCCCTGCTCACGGATGAGCCGGATCACCTCGTGCGCGGTCTTTGCCAGTTCAAATACCTCCTTGCTTTCATACCTGGGGGTATCATTATATGCACCTTGAGCCCCAAGTTCCCCACTTCCGCGTGACAGGGGGCATAAAGATCGGCTGGCAGAGAAAAAGCAGCGGCAGCGCCTTTAGGCGCTGCCGCTGCTGATATATCTGCGGGAAGGGTCACACCGCCGCGAAGCCCTTTTCCAGGTCGGCGATGATATCGTCGATGTGCTCCGTGCCGATGGACAGGCGGATGGTGGCCGGGGTGATGCCCTGGTCGGCCAGCTCCTCCTCGGTCAGCTGGGAGTGGGTGGTGGTGGCGGGGTGGATGACCAGGCTCTTCAC
>CAVJLQ010000121.1:0-7084 GCA_963650435.1 Alloprevotella sp.
GTCTATATCCAGCGGGTTGCCCGCCAGGTCGGTGACCTCCGCGTCCAACGTGCCGTTGCCGCCGTTGTAGTCAAAACGCATACCGGTGACCTTGATCTGCGTCTCGCCCTCGGGGAGATAGTAACCCTTGCCGATGGTGACCCGATCCGTGATGAACTGGGTCGGATCGTAGTCGTAGTCATAGAAGGAGTAGTAATACGCCGACCGGATCTCAACGGGCTTGTTATCCGCGTCCAGAAGATTCGTCTCGAACACGGCATGCTGCCAGTTGATGACGTATCTGCCGGTCTCGCTGTTTTTGTCCATCCCGATGCCCTTCAGGCGCTCGTTCATATGGACGATGAGGTAGAAGCTGTCGCCCACGCCCAGGTGGGTGTCGCTCTTGTCGGTATAATCGTTTTTATATTGTTCAGAGTTCACGTCCCACTGATCCTTACTCAGCGCTACCTTCACGTCGTGGTTGTTGGGCTCCAGGCGGAACTCCACGCTATCCACATAGGGCGCGCCGGCGTCCAGGGTCAGGTTGGCGTCGACGATGGTCTGTTCATCCGAGCGCATGGGGTTGCCCGCCAGGTCGGTGATGGCGCAGCGGCTGGTGGTAAAGCCTTCGCCGGTCTTATCCTTGATCTCAAAGGCTCCGCCCTTGCCCACCTGCACCAGCTTGGTTTCGGTGAACAGGCTATCCATGTCGATGGCGGCGATCTGGACGTCTGTCTCCTGATCTGTCGGCATTTCGTATTTGAAGATCAGGTCGTTCCCGTTCAGCTCGGTCAGGTACGCCTTATACGCCCCCTTGTTCTCACCGTCGGCCCGCAGGTCGAGGTACAGGCTGCCCTTCCCGGCGGCGCTGTCGTCGGCGAAGCGGATGGGCTCGTCAAAGGTCAGCTTGATCTTGACGGTCCCCTCCGCCCCCACCGCCGTGCGGGTGTAGCGGGAGGTCCAGGTCTTACCGTCGTTCAGGCTGTACTCGATGTTGCTGATCTGGGGGGAGCGGGTGTCCCGGAAGGTGACCAGCACGTTCTCGGCGTACACGCTGCAGGTGCACTCCCGATCCTCAAAGTCGAACCACTTGTGGGTGGAGGGGTAGAAGTGCAGGCGGCAGTAGTAGATCTTGTCCGGTCTCTTGTCGTAGTCGTGGTCGTAGTTTAGGATCTTGTACCCGCCGCCGATGTCGCCGAGGTTGCCGACGCGGGGGTATTTGCGGGACTTATCCAGATTGCCGCCGATGGCGGGGGCGTAGCTGCCGCCGATGCCCACGCTGAGGGACTCAAAGCGGGTCAGGTCCACTGTCCAGGTGCGGACCTTTTTCCAGTCGTAATTGCTGTGGGTGTGGGTCCGGTTGTAGAAGGTGGCAGAGGCGCCGACCTCCAGATTCTTGGAGGGCTCGATCAGTTCTTTCAGAACGTAGCCGCTCATATCAAAGTCCCACGTCTCATCATCCGTCGCGCGGGTGCTGTACTGGGCAAACTCTCCGTTCTTCTGCTGCTTGAACAGCATGACGGCGTTATACTGCCAATACTTCGCGCGGTCGCTTTCATTGCCGTCGGTGTTGCCGATGAGCTTTTTATAAAAGCTCTGGTCGCTGCCGGTGTAGGCGTTCAGGATCGCCACCTCGGGCGCTGCGCGGTGGTAGTCCACCGTTCCGGCGCTCTGCACCGCCAGACCGGACAGCTCGTCGGCCAGGTCGGCAAACACGGACACGGGCAGCAGGCCCAGCACCATGACCAGAGTCAGGAAGGCGCTGAGCAGTCTGCTCCCCATGGCCGTCCGGGGGGCGGCGGGCATTTCCTTCGATTTCAGATCCATGTCTTGTCCTCCTCTTCATCCGCGGCGGCTGACCCGTTTCCCCGCGCCTGTGCGCCGCTGAAGGCGGCGGGGGTGCGCTCCGGCCCGTCCCGGAGCTGGCCCATATCAAATCCCTCTTCGGCCATTCTGGCCGTTTCCCGTATGATCCCGGCGGCCATGGCATGCAGATCCATGGCCAGCACGGCGGAGATCACCTGGCTGCGCCGCTCGGCCGGCACCTCATACAGCTTGAGGGAACAGTCGAGGAAGCGCTGCGTCTTTGCCTGTACGGTAAAGTATATGTCGCAGGGCACGGACATGAAGCCCCGCATCACGCCGCCGGAGGCGATCTCCATCTCGTAAAAGTCCTTCTCCTGCGCCTGGGGCAGATAGGCGCTGAATATCCCCATCAGCCGCTTCGTCATGTTGTGGTGGATAAAGCTGCTGGTGGAGGGCAGCGAGTAGGCCGCCACATACAGGTCCCGCAGGGGCTCTGACAGCTCGGCGATGTGCAGCTGGAGGGCCGTTTCGATGGCGTACAGCACCACGGGGTCCCGGGGGCCGCTCAGGGTCTGGGCCAGCTCGAACTGGCCGCTGAACATCCGCTGGACCAGCTCCAGCAGGATGGCCTCTTTGCTCGGGTAGGCCCTGAAAAAGGAGCTGGGCCGCATCCCCGCCGCAACGGCGATCTCCGCCGTGGTGGTGTGTTCGTATCCCTTCTCCAAGAAGATCGCTACCGCAGCGCGCAGCATCTTCTGCTGGGTCAGCAGTCCTCCCGGCTGTTTTCCCCGCATGGCCATAGGCGTTCCTCCTTCTGCATCCAAGTTGCGTCTATAATAGAAAGTGTAGTTGCGATCACGCTTTCATATTACCATAGCAAGCTGGACAGTGCAAGAAGGATGGCCGCTGTTTTCTCTTTTTGGCGTTATGAACAACGGGCCCGCCCCGCCGTTCCTCCGGCAAACCTTTTGCGGGAGATACCGCCCCTTATCCCCTGTTTTTATGGGCCGCACTCTATTTCTATAGGGACAAAAGGCGAAAGAACTACGCACCGGGAGCCATAAAAAGCGGGCCCCGTCCCCTAAAGGGGGCGGGGCCCGCTTATGAAAACAGGAAAACAGGCCCTCCGAAGATCCGGAGGGCCTGTTCGTTCAGCTTCTGGACACGCGGCTGATGCCGGACTCCTGCTGGACGGTAACGTCGGCCAGCAGGTCCTCCAGCCACTGGTTCATATCGGCGCTGCGCAGGGCGTTTTCGGTGGTCAGCTGCCACTGGGGGGCGCCCCAGGAGCAGAAGTACATCACATGGTATCCGTACTCGGTCTCCACGATGCCGGTGTCGCCGGGCTGGCGGCTGGGATCCACAGACCAGTTCAGGAAGTTCTCCACATAGGAGCTGGTGGGGGTGATGTTCTCGATCAGGCCGCCGTTGCTGGCGCTGTTGGTATCGGCGGAGTTGTCGCGGGCCAGCTGGGCAAAGGAGTCCTCGGTGGCCTCGCCCTTCTTCCAGCTGTCCAGCATGGCCTCGGCCTGGGTCTTGGCCTGGGCCTTGCTCTCCTCATCCTCGCCGGAGAAGAGGATGTGGCGCACATTGGCGGTGGCGCTCTCGTCCCGCTGGCGGCTGATGAAGCGGGCCACATAGTAGGTGTAGGCGCTGCTGCCGCCGTCATACTCGCCCAGGGTGGTGTCCCCCGCCTTCCGGTCGGCGGACAGGAACCAGCTGGACAGGGACGCGTTCAGGCCGGTGCCGGTGCGGGTGGTATCCAGCTGGGCGGAGTAGATCTGGTCGGCGTACTCCTCGGCCAGGGCCTCCATGTCCTCGCCGGCGTCCACGCGGGCGAGGATCTCCTCGGCCAGGGCCTTCATCTCGGCCTTGGCCTCCTCCAGCTTGGCGGCCTTCTCGTCGTCGGTCATCTCGATGGTGTTGCCGTCGGCATCGGTGGTGGACACAGAGGCTCGGAGGGTCAGCTGGTCAAAGTTGAAGGAATCCAGCTGGTCGGCGTGCTCCTTGTAGTAGTCCTCCAGCTGCTGGTCGGTGTAGGTATAGCTGTCCTGCACGGAGTTCATATAGTCGTTCACATAGAGCTCCCGCTCCAGGCAGCGGTCGAAATCCTTCTCGGTCATCATGGAGCCGAACACCGTCTGGAGATAGCTCTTCATGTTGGAGTAGCTGGACGTGGCCAGAGAGGTCTTCATATTGTCCTTGTACTGGGTGAAGGAGTCCTTGACCTCCTGGCTCTCGGCATAGCCGTCCGCCTTGGCCTTTTTCTCCACCGTGACATAGGTCTTCAGGCTGTCAAGGGCCTGCTCGATGAAATACTCGTGCCAGGTCTGGCCACTCTCCTCGTCATACACCTGGTCCTTGGGGTCCTTGGTGGTGTCGAAGGAGGACATGCCGTAGGCGGCATACTGATAGGCCGTCTGATACTGGCCGGCGTAGTAGTACAGCACGTCGGCGGCGGTATACTTCTCCCCGTCGATGGTGACGGCGGCGGCCTTGCGCTGGAATATGCCGCTGTCCCAGATCAGCAGGGCGGCCACCAGCACGGCGGCTACCACGCCGATCACAGTATAGGCAACGGCGTTGCGGCGGCTGACCTGCTCGTCATGCAGGCGCTTTTCCTCGCGGCTCATGGTCTTTTCCTCGGGAGCCGTCTTCTTCTCTTTGGATGCACTCACGGTTGTTCCTTCCTCTCTTGTATATGGGTTCCCGCCCGCGGGCGGGGATGGGATCACGGGTCCGGCGGCGCAGGGCGCCGGACCCCGGATGACTGCACAACGGGTATTATAGCGAAAAGCACCGCCGCTTGCAAGGGGAAATCCCGCTCCGCCCCCCTTTCCCGGGGCACGTTTTACACTTTGTTCACGGATGCCGCCGGAGACGGGCATAAAAAGACCGCGGCCTGTGGGCCGCGGTCCAGCGGTATAACTGCTTTTCTGTCTCCCCGCTCTGGCCGTGTGGACCCGATTAAAACCTGCACGTAATGGCAGGTGGGTCGCCTCCTTCCCGCTTTTCTGCTTCCAACATCCAACGATCCTCTAAGGGGGTCGGGAGGCCTGCAGGCCACGGAAAGAGCTCGGCGTCCCGTTTGGGAAATGTGGGTTTAATAAGGCCCATCACGCACCGAGCAGGAAAGACTGGTACGTATGAATGACTTACTGCTCCTCTTCCTCCTGGAAGAAGCGCTCCATAAACAGGTCATAGACCTCGTTCAGCTCCTCGTCGGTGTCGGGGGTGGACAGGATCTCCTCGCCGTTCTCCTCGATGACCTTCATGATGACCAGGCCGAACTCCTCGTCGTCGGCGTCCACATCCACGGGCTCGCCGGTCTCCTCGTCCTCGGGGACGGCGGGGAACAGGGCATAATAGGTGATGTCGTTATGCTCCAGGGTGTCGATCATCTCAAGTTCAAACTCATTGCCGTCCTCGTCGGTCACGGTGATGAAATCGGGGCCGAATTCTTCGCTCATAAAGGGCACCTCCCCGCGGCCGTCTGCCGCGCTGATGGGTCTATTTTACCCCGCCCGGCCCAAAAATGCAATAGGCAGGGCTGGTAATTTTTTACCCGCTTCGTCCAAACGTTCAAAAGACGGATAGACAAATCCGTATCTTATGGTATAATGTGTAATGGAAATTTGTTGGCCGCACCGCCCCCGGCGGTATCTCCCGGCCGGCGATCCCGGGCGGCCCCCCGCCCTACGGAGGTAAAAACGTGTCTGAACATCATGATTCCATCTACGAAAATACGCAGTATCCGCCCAGAGAGCGCCAGGAGCGGCCCCGCCGCAGAAGGCGCCGCAGCAGCCCCGCCGCGGCGGTGCTGAAGGTACTGGGCACCCTGCTGCTGGTGGGCCTGGTCACCGGGGCCCTGCTGTGCTGCTTCGGCGCGGTATACATCAAGACCGTCATCATCCCCATCGCCCAGGAGTTCACCATGAACGACTTCGACGTGGGCGAGAACAGCGTGATGTATTATGAGGACAAGACCAGCGGCGAGTATAAAGAGCTGGTCACCCTGCTGAACACCACAAGCTCGGTATGGGTGGACTCCAGCGAGATCCCGGACTATCTGAAGGAGGCCGCCGTGGCCGTGGAGGACAAGCGCTTCTTCACCCACCCCGGCGTGGACTGGGTTCGCACGGGCAAGGCCGTTTTGTGCATGTTCACCGGCCAGGATATCCAGGGCGGCTCTACCATCACCCAGCAGCTGATCAAAAACCTGACCGGCTACAACGAGACCACGGTGAAGCGCAAGGTAGTAGAGATCTTCCGCGCCCTGGAATTCACCAAGAAATACAGCAAGGACTACACTCTTGAGTGGTATCTGAACATCATCCCCATGGGGGGCAAGTACAAGGGCGTGGGCTCCGCCTCCTATTACTACTTCGGCAAGCCGGTGAGCGAGCTGTCCCTGGCCGAGTGCGCCAGCCTCATCTCCATCACCAACAACCCCTCTATGTACAGCCCCTACTCCACCGCCCGGTTCGAGGACCCGGACACCGGCGAGATCCTCACCGCCCGGGACAAGAACAAGCAGCGGCAGGAGCTGGTGCTCTGGCTGATGAAGGACCAGGGCAAGATCAGCCAGGAGGAGTACGACCAGGCCGTGGCCGAAGAGCTGAACTTCGTCCGGGGCGAGGGCGAGACCCAGGAGACCGACATCTACTCCTGGTACGAGGAGCAGGTCATCACCGACGTGAAGAACGACCTGATGGAGAAATATGACTACTCCGAGGACGTGGCCGACCGGATGCTGGCCCGGGGCGGCCTGCGGATCTACACCTGCGTGGATCTGGACGTGCAGCACGCCGCCGAGCAGATCTACGAAAACCGGGACAACCTGAACTTCACCTCCTCCAACGGCCAGCTGATGCAGTCGGCCATCACCATCATCGACAACTCCACCGGCGACATCGCCGCCATTGTGGGCCGCGTAGGCGAAAAGACGGGCAACCGCTGGAAGAACCTGGCCACCGACGCCTACCGCCAGCCCGGCTCCTCCCTCAAGCCCCTGTCCGTCTACTCCCCCGGGCTTGAGATGGGGGTCATCTCCCCCATCACCGTGGTGGACGACTACCCCTATCAGCTGATGAACGGCGACCCCTGGCCCATCAACTCGGGCAGCGCCAGATACAAGGGGCTGACCACCGTGCGCCAGGGTCTGGCCGCGTCGGTGAACACCATCGCCCTGCGGGTGCTGGCCGACCGGGTGACGGTAGACGCCAGCTTCGACTTTGTCCAGAGCCGCTACCACATCGACCTGGTGCAGGCCCAGCAGTCCGGCGACACGGTACAGAGC
>CAVJLQ010000122.1:0-4230 GCA_963650435.1 Alloprevotella sp.
AGCGGGCCATGGCGTCGGTGGCCACGGTGCAGTAGCTGTGGCCGATGTGCAGCTTATCGCTGGGGTAGTAGATGGGCGTGGTGATATAGAACTTTTCCCGTTCGCTCATAGTCGATCATTCCTTCCATTTTATCGGTGGTGCCACGGTGGGCGGTCATTCATCGGTCTCTTCGCCGGGGTCCTCCTCGTCCTGCTGCCGCAGGCTGCGGGCCAGCTCCTCCTCCGTCCAGGCGGGGCCGAACCGGGCGCGCAGGGCGGGATAGACAAGGCCCAGCGCGGTCAGCAGAAAGGCGGCGCGCTGCAAAAGCGCCAGCCGGGTCAGCTCCGGGTCGCCCATGGCGATGAGATCCAGAACGATCCCCACCAGGGCAAACAGGGGGAACAGGCCGGACAGCCGGGCGCCGAAGGCCCCGGCGGCAAAGAAGTAAAAGGCCAGCAGCAGGCACACGCAGGACAGGGTGGTCCAGACATACTGCATGGGGTAGGGGGAGATGGCGTTCTGCTGATAGGTGGACACGGCCCAGAACACGGCGGCGTAGCCCGGCAGGGCGGTCATCCAGCGGTCCTCCTGAGTCAGGCTGCCCCGGTAGCCCCCCTGACCCAGCTTGAGCACAGCCAGGGCCGCGGGCAGGCAGGACAGGGCCAGCAGGCCGTCCATGATGGGCAGGGTGTTGCGGTCGGGGTCCATCCGCCACAGGGCCAGCCGCTGGATGGCGGAGGAGACGGTAAGCCCGCCGCAGGCCAGCAGGAGCAGGGCGGCGGCCACCATCAGGGCCATCCAGCCGGACAGGGGACAGCGCAGGCCGTCCCGCCAGTCCTTCGGGGCGGAGCCGCCCCGGCACAAAAGCGCCAGGGCCGCCGCCAGGGCGAGGGCCAGAACGGCCAGGACCGCAGTGGCGGGCTGGCCGGAGTTGAGCAGCCCGGTGGCCGTGTCCGCGGCCAGGGATAGCTCCCACCGGTGCAGGACCAGACCGACGCCGCCCCCGGCCAGGGCCAGCAGGGGCAGCAGCATGTGTTTTTTCATGGGAGCATCCTCCTTCGCGGCAAAAGCCGCGCAAACTATCGCTGAATCTATATAGTATAATAGTTTTCCCGAAAAAGCAAGATGTTGTCACAGGAGAAAGGACGAAATAAATATCCGCCGCACGAAAGTGCGGCGGATATTTTGAGATCAGGGTCATTTGTTGTGCCCTTGACGGGAGAATGTGCGGAAAAAGAGGGCCTTGCGCCGTTACACCATCAGCTCGCTGACCAGACGGGCATACTCCGCCGGGTCTTCCAGGGGCAGGCCGGCCATCAGCTCCGCCTGGCCGTACAGCAGCTTGGCGTACCGGGCCACCTTGTCGGTGTCCCCGGCCTCCTGGGCCTGCTTCAGGGCGGCGTAGGGGGCGGAGTCCAGATTCAGCTCCAGCACCCGGTCGGCCTTCATCTTCTCGCCGCCCTCCAGCTTGCTCATATACTTCTCCATCTCCAAAGAGACGGGGCCCTCGGCGGACAGGCAGCAGGCGGCGGACTTCAGGATGGAGGAGGCGCGCACCGCCTTCACCTCGTCGCCCAGGGCCTCCTTCACGGCGTCCAGCACGGCTTTGCCGGCCTCGGCCTTCTCCTCGGCGGCCTTCATCTCCTCGTCGGACTGGGGCAGGGCGTCGTCGTCGTTGACGGACTTGAACTTCTTGCCGCCCTCCTCGTCCAGAGCCTTCATGACGAAGTCGTCCACGTCCTCGGTGCAGTACAGGATCTCATAGCCCTTGTCCAGGATGCGCTCCACCTGGGGCAGCTTGGCGATCTTGTCCACGCTCTCGCCGCAGGCGTAGTAGTAATAGGGCTGATCCTCGGGCATGCGGTCCTTATAGGCGGCCAGGGTGGTGTTGCCGTTCTCCTTGGAGGACCAGAACAGCAGCAGGTCCTTCAGCAGCTCCTTCTTGGCGCCGTACTCGCCCACTACGCCGTATTTGATCTGGGTGCCGAAGGCCTTCCAGAACTTCTCATACTTCTCCCGGTCGTCCTTCTGCAGCTTCACCAGCTCGGCCTTGATCTTCTTCTCGATGGCGGCGGCGATCACTTTCAGCTGCCGGTCGTGCTGCAGGATCTCACGGCTGATGTTCAGGGAGAAGTCGGGGGAGTCCACCACGCCCTTGACGAACCGGAAGCAGTCGGGCAGCAGGTCGGCGCACTTGTCCATGATGAGCACGCCGGAGGAGTAGAGCTGCAGCCCCTTCTCATACTCCCGGGTGTAGAAGTCATAGGGAGTCTTTTCCGGGATATACAGCAGGGCCTTATAGGTCACGGCGCCCTCGGCGCTGGTGTGGATCACCGCCAGGGGGTCGGTCCAGTCGCCGAACTTCTCCTTATAGAAGGCGTTGTACTCCTCGGGCTTCACCTTGGACTTCTGCCGCTGCCACAGGGGCACCATGGAGTTGATGGTCTTCCACTCCTTCACGGTCTCCCACTCAGGCTTGTAGTCCTCGCCGGCGTCCTCGGGCTTGGGCTTCATCTTGTAGTCCTCTACCTCCATGGTGATGGGGTAGCGGATGTAGTCGGAGTACTTTTTGATCAGCTCCTGCAGCTTATAGGTCTCCAGATACTGGTCGTAGTTCTCCTCGTCGGCGTTCGCCTTGATGTGCAGGATGATGTCGGTGCCGGGCTTGTCCTTCTCGCACTGGGTCAGGGTGTAGCCGTCGGCGCCGTTGGACTGCCACATCCAGGCCTCGTCGCTGCCGTAGGCCCTGGAGAGGACGGTGACGCTGTCGGCCACCATGAAGGCGGAGTAGAAGCCCACGCCGAACTGGCCGATCACGTCGATCTTCTCGGCGGCCTTGTCGTCGGCGGCCAGGTCGGCCTTGAACTTGCCGGAGCCGCTGTGGGCGATGGTGCCCAGGTTGGCCTCCAGATCCTCCTTGGTCATGCCCACGCCGTTGTCGGAGATGGTCAGGGTGCGCATCTCCTTATTGGGGATGATGGTGATCTTCAGGTCGCCCCGCTTCACGTCCACGCTTTCGTCGGTGAGGGACTTGTAGGCCAGCTTGTCCTCGGCGTCGCTGGCGTTGGAGATCAGCTCCCGCAGAAAGATCTCCTTGTGGGTGTAGATGGAGTTGATCATCAGATCCAGCAGGCGCTTGGATTCCGCCTTGAATTGTTTCTTTGCCATAGTACATGCCTCCATATATGAAATGTTTGTAAAAACGAGATCGGCGCGCGTCTCACTTTCTGACAAAGGGCGCGCAAAAAGAAAATCGTTAGCACTCATATACTACAAGTGCTAACGATATCATAGCGCGGTCGGGGAGAAAATGCAAGTATCCCCAGAAAATTTTTACACTCTGTTCATTGTTCTGCCAATTCCAGGGCGGGCAGATCCACATAGACCGGCTCGTGGCCCACGGCGGACACATACTTCAGCATGTCCTCCCGGGTCAGGCGGACGGTGGAGGTGGACAGGCCGGGGTGGCCGCTGATGTACTCGTCTGCCATCAGGTCCCGGTCGATGACCAGCTGCACCCGGTTTTCTGTATCGAACAGCAGCTCCAGGGCGGAGACGGAGCCGGGGATGGTGTGCAGCAGCTCCTTCATGTGGCCGTCGTCGGCGAAGGACAGCCGGGCGCAGCCCAGCTGGGCGGACAGGAACTTGGTCTTGAAGGGCTTGTCCCCGTGCATCATCAGCAGGTAGAACTGGGTGCCCTGGCGGTTGCACAGGAACAGGTTTTTACAGATCCGGGCCCCCAGCTGGGACTCGATGAGCAGGCAGTCCTCCATGGTGTCCGCGTGGTCGTGCTCCACCCGGATATAGGGGATGCTCAGCTCGTCCAGCTTGTCGTAAATGGTCCGCTTTTCGGGGTTTTCCTCGCTGGCGGGGCGGCCGGTGTATACCTTGGGGTCGATGTTCATGGCGGTGGTTCTCCTTACATGAGCGCGTCCGCTCTTAAACTCAGTTTTTCAGGCTCTGCATGGGGGCGGGGATGCGGCCGCCCCGGGCCACGAAGTCGGCGCTGGAGAAGGGGTGCACCGGCTGCACGGGGGCGGAGCCCAGCAGGCCGCCGAATTCCACCGTATCCCCCACCTTGCAGCCGGGAGCGGGGATGATGCGCACGGCGGTGGTCTTGGAGTTGACCATGCCGATGGCCGCCTCGTCGGCGATGATGGCGGAGATGGTCTCGGCGCTGGTGTCCCCGGGCACGGCGATCATGTCCAGGCCCACGGAGCACACGCAGGTCATGGCCTCCAGCTTGTCGA
>CAVJLQ010000123.1:0-3818 GCA_963650435.1 Alloprevotella sp.
GTATGGATAATACCAGATCGTCTCATCCGTTTGATCAGAAAAAAGGACCTTCAAGCACTTTTTCTCCCGATCTACCGCCTTTACTTCTAACCGGATCCCCTCATGTTCCGTCAAGACCACTTGTGATGGGTTCTTTTTATTTGCGTTATGGATCAAAACCGCGCAGACTATCAAAAAGATCATGACAGCCCCTATCAAAACAGCGTTCTTCTTTTTCATCCTTTCTCCTCCTTCCGCGATCCTGATCGGAATTTACCAGCGTGTCATGTTCTTTTTTAACTTGGCAATGTATGCCTCTTTCAGCTTCTGCTCACCGATCCTATCTTCTCTGTGCTGAATAGACGTTTATCCCAGAGATCACAGCCACCATTCCGGGGTCAAAGCTCCCAGAGTGACGATCCTTCCGTTTTCATAGTCCATCATGATCTCAACAGCACGGTAATGACCGGGCATAAGCTGCGTCATAAACTCCCGGCAAGCGCCGCACGGCGGGATCGCCTTACCTTCCCGGTCGATCGCGATCACCCGGCGAATGGCATCTTCACCATTCGTAAGCATATTAAAGATGGCATTGCGTTCTGCACATACGCCCAATGTACAGGCAGTATCAACGCAGACCCCTACATAAATTTTTCCAGAAACAGACTCGACCGCAGCAGCAACGCCGCCCGCTTCCACCACGGGGGATACCGCCCGGGGCCTGATCGCTCTCATCGCAGCATCATACAATTCATTCCAGATCTTATCCACAGTAAACTCTCCCGTAAATTACGACCGATCCGTTGGTTCGGTTTCATAGTATCACATGGCGGCAGAAGAGGCAAGCGCTGCCGCGCCCGTATTCGGACTGCCCCACAATAAAACGATCCGCCCCCGGTCGGGGGCGGATCGTTTACTTCTCTTATTCCTCAGACAGAGCCTTGGCGGCGGCAATGGCCTTCTCCTGGGCTGCGGGGGGGCAATCCTCGTAGCGCACGAAGTGGAAGGTGTAGCTGCCGCGGGACTGGGTCATAGCCCGCAGGTCGATAGCGTAGCTCATCATCTCGGCCATGGGGACCTCGGCCTCGATGATCTGCTCGCCGCCCTCAGTGGGGGTCATGCCCATGACGCGGCCGCGGCGCTTGTTCAGGTCGCCGATCACGTCGCCCATGTAGCTGTCGGGCACGGTGACCTTCAGCTCGCCCACAGGCTCCAGCAGGACGGGGTTGGCCTCGGGCATGGCGGCCTTATAGGCCAGCTGGGCGGCGGTCTTGAAGGCGATCTCGGAGGAGTCCACAGGGTGGTAGCTTCCGTCGTACAGCACGGCCTTCAGGTTCACCACGGGGTAGCCGGCCAGCGGGCCGTGGACCACGGCCTCCTTGATGCCCTTCTCAACGGCGGGGAAGAAGTTGCGGGGCACGGAGCCGCCGAACACTTCCTCGGCAAAGACGACCTCTTCCTGCTCGGGATTGGGCTCGAACCGGATCCACACATCGCCGAACTGGCCGCTGCCGCCGGTCTGCTTCTTGTGGCGGCCCTGCTTGGACACGGTCTTGCGGATCTTCTCGCGGTAGGGCACCCGGGCCTCCTTCAGCTCGGCGTCCACATTGAAGCGGCTCTTCAGCTTGGACACCAGCACGTCCACCTGGATGTCGCCGGCGGCGTAGATGACCATCTGATGGGTCTCGGCATTGTTCACGGTGTAGAAGGAGGGATCCTCCTCGTTCAGGCGGTTCAGGCCCTGGGCCACCTTGTCCTCCTGGCCGCGGGTCTTGGGGGCGATGGCCACGGAGTAGCAGGGCTCGGCAAAGGGCAGCTCCTTCAGAGAGACCACCTTGCGGGGGTCGCACAGGGTGTCGCCGGTCTTGACCCGGTCCATCTTGCCGATGGCGCCGATGTCGCCGCAGCCCAGCACCTTGACCTCTTCCGCCTTCTTGCCCCGCATGTTGTACAGGCGGCCCAGCTTCTCGGTGGCGCCGGTGCGGGAGTCCACCAGAGACAGGTCGGAGGTGATCTCGCCGGACAGCACCTTGATGAAGGAGTACTTGCCGTACTGATCGGAGACGGTCTTGAACACGAAGGCGGTGGGCACGCCGCCGGGGGAGACCACGAAGGGCTCGCTCTCGCCGTCCTGGGTGGTGGCCTTATGGTAGTTGCCCTCCATGGGGTTGGGCAGCAGCTCTACGATCTGGTCCAGCAGCATCAGGGTGCCCAGATTGCCGGTGGCGGAGCCGCACAGCACGGGGAACAGAGACAGCTCCCGCACGCCCTGGCGCAGGCCCTGGATCATCTCGGGGTAAGTAAAGTCCTCGCCGCCGAAGAACTTCTCCATGAACTCCTCGCTGGTCTCGGCCACGGACTCCTTCAGGGCGTCGTTGAACTCGGTGACCACGTCCTCCTTGCCGGCGGGGATCTCGATCTCCACCCGCTTGCCCTTCTGCATCTCATAGGCCCGCTTGTTCAGCACGTCGATGATGCCGGTGACCTTATGGCCGTCGTCCCAGATGGGGATGACGATGGGGGCCACCTTGTTGCCGAACTTCTCGCGCAGCTTTTCAAAGGTGGCGTTGTAATCGGAGTTGTCCTCGTCCACCTTGGAGATATAGATGAAGCGGGGCATATTCCGCTCTTCACAGTACTTCCAGGCCTTCTCCAGACCCACGGACAGGCCGTCCTTGGCGGAGCAGACGATGATGGCGGCGTCGGCGGCCCGCAGGGCGGCCACAGTCTCGCCGGCGAAGTCGAAGCCGCCCGGAGTGTCCAGGATATTGATCTTGCAGCCCTTATATTCCACGGGAGCCACCGCGGTGGTGATGGAGATCTGACGCTTGGTCTCCTCGGGGTCGTAGTCGCAGACGGTGTTGCCGTCTACGGCGCGGCCCATGCGGTCGATGGCGCCGGTGAGGAACAGCATGCTCTCTGCCAGGGCGGTCTTGCCGTTTCCGCTGTGACCCAGCAGACAGACGTTGCGGATGTTTTGTACGGAATAGCTCATGATCTTGTTTCCACTCCTTAATTTTGGACTATGTTCACGGCCTCAGAAAATCCCAGCTTCGGGGCCAGTACATGCTGATAGACATTATACACGAAAAACGCCGCCGTGACAACTCTTTTTTTGTATCCCGACCAGGAAAATATCCAACCGCACCGAAAAGGAACGGAAGGGTTTTCTGGCAAAATGACAAAACACCCCCCGGCCGCGCCGGGGGGTGCCGAAAAGAGAGACCGCTTCAGTCGTCCGCCCGGTACCACTCCACCGACAGGGGCAGCTGCGCCGTGCCGGCGGTCTCCGCCGTCAGCAGCCAGGCGGCCATGTCGCAGGTGCCCTCCTGGGGCACGCGGCGCAGGACGGTGGCCGTCACGCCGCTCTCGTCCTGGATCAGGCTGACGATCTCGTGGTACACGGAGCCGCTGCTCTCAGTGACCACCACGGCCACCAGCTGACGGTCCCCGTCGAACCACGCCTGGTCATACTGGCTGAACCGGTCGGCCAGGCCGTCGGTATCCAGCTGGGCCAGCAGGGCGTCCAACTCCTGCCTGCTGCGGATGATCTGCCCCCCGGCGGGAAGGCTCACGTCCCAGTCCACCCGGTACCGGGCGGCGTTGGTCAGGGGCACCTCCATCGCGGCGCAGGCCCCGGCATAGGAGGAGGTATTGCCGCTGGCGGCGTTGACCTCTCCGTTGCCCTGGCCCCTGTCGTCCGTCTTGACGTCCGGGGCGGCGGCCTGCTCCCCCGGGTCCTTTTCCGCGCCGTCAGTGCTCCTGACGGCCTTTTCCCCGTCGTACTGCTTGCCGCTGCCGTCAGCGGAGGCGGCATAGAGGACGGTGCTGTTATCCGC
>CAVJLQ010000123.1:3828-11214 GCA_963650435.1 Alloprevotella sp.
GAGCCCGCGGCCTCCTGCTTGTGGGCGGCAGGGTCGGAGGCCGGGTCGTAGGACGACGCCGGGGCGGCGCCGCCGGTGCTGTTCCCCGATGTGGGGGCGGCGCTGTCCATATGGAGGGTGTCGGCGGCAAAGCGCACCACGCCCACGCACAGCAGGGCGCAGGCGGCGGTGGCCAGCAGCTTTTTCACCTGGGGGCGGCGGAACAGGGGGATCACCTTGGTCCGGGGCTCCGCCTTCACCCGCTCCATCACGGCCCGGGCAAAGCCCTCGGGGGGCTCGCTCTCCCCCACGGCGTTCAGGGCGGAGCGGTCCTCCGCCATGGCGGCATAGAGGGCGCGGCAGCCGGGACACTGAGCCAGGTGCTGGTTCAGGGTCTGCCGGGCCTGGGGGGAGATCTGGCCGTCTATCGCGGCGCTGATCAGCTCCAGATATTCTTCACAGTGCTCCATTGCGCACCCTCCCTTCTCTGCCCCGGAACGGGGCCTTTTTGATCCATTCGATCACTTAGACGGCGGCGGGACGGAAAGGTTCCCGTTTTTCTCCAAATATTTTTTCAGGGCCAGCCTTGCCCGGGCGATGCGGGACTTCACCGTGCCCAGATCCAGCTGCAGGGCCTGTCCGATCTCCTGATAGCTCAGGCCGGACAGTTCCCGCATGACCAGCACCTGCCGGTGGTGGTCGGGCAGGGCGGCCAGCCCCTCCTCCACCGCCTGCTTCAGCTCCCGGCGGAGGGTCTCCCCCTCCGGGTCCTGCCGGGGGTCGGCGGGCTCGGCCCAGCCGCTTTCCTCGTCGTCCATAGAGGGGCCGCCCTCCACCCCCTGGCGGCGCTTTTTCCGCCGGAGGAAGTCCAGACAGGCGTTGCCCGCCAGGCGGTAGACCCAGGTGGCAAAGCTGCTGTCCCCCTTAAAGCCGGGCAGGCCCCGCCAGGCGTTGAGGAACGCCTCCTGGGCCAGATCCTGGCCGTCCTCGGGGTCGCCGGTCATGCGCAGGCACAGGGTGTAGATCCGTTTTTGGTTGTCCAGCACAAGCTGTTCAAAGGCGTCCTGATCTCCGGCTCTGGCCCGGGCGACCAGCTCCTGCTCGGTCACGGCGCTCCCTCCTCTCCCGGCGTGTGGGATACCGGCGGCTCAGCACAGCTGGCGCCGGATCTCCTCAGTGATGCGGTAGACGTCCGCAAGGGTGGTGATGCGGACGATCTGCTCCTTAAAATGTCCCGCCCGGGGCACGCCCTTCAGATACCAGGCGTACTGCTTCCGGGCCTCCAGACAGGCGATCTTCTCCCCCTTGATGGCGGCGGCCATCTCAAACTGCCGCACGGCAGCGTCGCACCGCTGCTCCAGGGGGGGCAGGTCGGGGATGGGGCGTCCCTCCAGGGCGGCCCTGCACTGGGCGAAGATCCAGGGGTTGCCCAGGGCCCCGCGGCCCACCATGGCGATGTCCGCCCCGGTGTGGGCCAGGATGCGGGGGGCGTCCTCCCCCCGGAAAATGTCGCCGTTGGCCATCACCGGGATGCCCACCGCCTGCTTCACCCGGGCGATCCAGTCCCAGTCCGCCGCTCCGGCGTACATCTGGGCCCGGGTGCGGCCGTGGACGGCGATGGCGGCGGCCCCGGCCTGCTCCATGGCCCGGGCGAACTCCACGCAGTTGATAGAGCCGCTGTCCCAGCCCAGGCGGAACTTCACCGTCACCGGCCGTCCCGCCCCGCGGATCACCGCCTCCAGCACCTTCACCGCCAGCTCCGGCGTGCGCATCAGGCCGGAGCCGTCCCCGGAGTTGGCCACCTTGGGCACGGGGCAGCCCATGTTGATGTCGATGATGTCCGCGCCGGAGATCTGGGCGGCGATGGCCGCCCCCTCCTCCATGCACACGGGGTCGCTGCCGAAGATCTGGGCGGCGAAGGGGCGCTCGCCCTCCCCCCGGGCCAGCAGGGGGACGGACTTCTTGTCCTGATAGCACAGGGCCTTGGCGCTGACCATCTCCGTACAGGTCAGCCCCGCCCCCTGCTCCCGGCAGATGGTGCGGAAGGCCGCGTCCGTCACCCCCGCCATGGGGCCCAGGGCCAGGGGCGTTTCGATCCTTGCTCCGCCGATGGATACCATAGGGACGCGTCCCTCCTTTCCGTAAAACTCCGCCGCATATTGTAACACAGGCCGCCGGGGATGGCAAGCGGGGCGCGCCGGGACAAGGGCATGAGCAGTCCGGCCCGTTTTCGCCGGTAAAGCGGCGAATTTGCAGTTGTTTTTTCCGCCGGGAATTGCTATAATAAAATACCCTTAATATGGGATGTTGTTTCTATTATACATCCCCGTGGGCACAGCCGCCGGGGATATGGACGAAAGGAAAGGGTGTTCTGCATTGAATCGCAAGCTGACTCAATTGCTCCAGCCCAGTGCCCAGCTGTATTTCATCTGTCTGATCCTGTTCACCCTCGGCACCTGCTTCTTCAGCCCCTATCTGGCTGCGGGGGAGGCCGTGGCGGTGATCCTGCTGGGCCTCTACGACCGCCGCAGCCGCCAGACCCGGCAGAAGGCCATCCAGAAGTACCTGGACAACGTGACCGGCAACGTAGAGCAGGCCACCAAGGACTCGGTGACCAATGCCCCCCTGCCCATGCTCATCTTCCGGCCGGAGAGCGGGGACATCATCTGGAGCAACGACCGCTTTCTGAGCATCGCCGGGGAGCGGGAGCACCTGTATGACTCCAAGCTGTCCAGCGTGGCCCCGGGGTTCGACGCCCGGTGGCTGATGGAGGGGAAGAGCCAGTGCCCCGGCGAGGTGGCCCTGGGGGACAGGAAGTTCCTGGTGTTCGGCGGCCTGGTGCGCACGGGCAGCCGGGGCAGCATGGGCTTTCTGGCCAGCACCTACTGGGTGGACGTCACCGCCTTCTGCGCCGACCGGGACCGGTATCTGGCCTCCCGCCCGGTGGCGGCGGTGCTGCTGATCGACAACTACGAGGACCTGATGAAAAACCTGTCGGAGAACGAGCGCTCCGCCATCATGTCCGCCATCAACACCCACCTGGACGCCTGGACGGCGGGGGCCCACGGCCTTCTGCGCCGGCTGGAGCGTGAGCGCTACCTGTTCATCTTCGAGGAGCAGTATCTCCCCGCCATGGCGGAGAAGAAGTTCGACCTGCTGGATCTGGTGCGGCAGGTGAAGAACCCCAGCGGCATCAACGCCTCTATGTCCATCGGCATCGGCAAGGGGGCCGACTCCTTCCAGGAGCTGCTGCAGCTGGCCAACCAGTCCATCGAGATGGCCCTGTCCCGGGGCGGCGACCAGGCCGTGGTGCGGGACAAGGACAACTTTGAGTTCTACGGCGGCCGCGCCAAGGAGACGGAGAAGCGCACCAAGGTGAAGAGCCGGGTGATGGCCAACTCCCTGTGCGCCCTGCTGTCCGACTCCTCCAACGTGTTCATCATGGGCCACCGCATGGCGGACAACGACTGCATCGGCGCCGCCGCCGGCGTGTTCGCCGCCGCGCGGAAGCTGGGCGTGCCCGCCCACATCATCCGGGAGGCCGGCACCATCCCCGCCCAGGAGCTGGTGGACCATCTGGCCGCCCTGCCCGAGTACCGGGACGGCTTCCTGTCCGCCGCCGACGCCAAGTCCCTGGCGGACGACCGCTCCCTTGTGGTGGTGGTGGACACCAACCGCCCGGAGCAGGTGCAGGCGCCGGAGCTGCTTCAGCTGTGTCCCCGGGTGGCGGTGATCGACCACCACCGCCGGGCCGCCACCTACATCGAGGGGGCCGCCCTGAACTACCATGAGCCCTACGCCTCCTCCGCCAGCGAGCTGGTGACCGAGCTGCTCCAGTGCGTGATGGAGCCGGCGGATCTGCTGCGGGCCGAGGCCGAGGCCCTGCTGGCCGGCATCGTGCTGGACACCAAGAATTTCACCATGCGCACCGGCGGCCGCACCTTCGAGGCGGCGGCCTTCCTCCGCCGCTCCGGCGCGGACACCGCCGAGGTGAAAAAGCTCTTCCAGAACGACCTGGAGGACACCATCGCCAAATATTCCATCATCCAGAACGCCCACCTGTACCGGGAGCACATCGCCGTGGCGGTGTCGGAAAAGCCGGTGGGGCGTGTGATCGCCGCCCAGGCGGCGGACGAGCTGCTGAACATCATCGGCATCGACGCCTCCTTCGTCCTGGCCCCCGACGGGGACACGGTGAACATCTCCGCCCGCTCCATGGGGGACGTGAACGTCCAGGTGGTGCTGGAGGCCCTGGGCGGCGGCGGCAACGCCGCGGCCGCCGGCGGCCAGGTGACGGGCAAGTCCATTCAGGACGTGGCCCGGGAGCTGATGCAGGCCATCGACCAATATCTGGAGGGGTAAGCCCCCAAACGACACAAGTCCACCCGATCCCGGCGCCTATGCCGGGCTGAAAAGAAGGATCATTTAGGAGGAAACGAATATGAAAGTCATTTTACAGCAGGATGTGCGCGGCCAGGGCAAGAAGGGCCAGCTGGTGGAGATCTCCGACGGCTACGCCCGCAACTTTCTTCTGCCCCGCAAGCTGGCTGTGCCCGCCACCGCCGAGAACATCAACACCATGAAGCTGCAGGAGAAGGCCCGTCAGGCCCAGATGGCCGCCGAGAAGGCGGAGGCCCAGGCCCTGGCCGAGAAGCTGCAGGGCATCCAGGTGAAGCTGGCCGCCAAGGCCGGCGAGGGCGGCCGCCTGTTCGGCGCCGTCACCAGCAAGGAGATCGCCGAGGCCCTGTCCGCCCAGTTCGGCCTGAACATCGCCAAGACCAAGCTGGTGCTGGATGAGCCCATCAAGTCCTGCGGCGGCTACCAGATCAAGGCCAAGCTGGGCTATGAGATCGTGGGCACGGTGAACGTGCTGGTGGTCGAGGGATAATTCAAATGAAGCGGCAAAGCCGCTTCATCTGCTCCAAAATCATTCCGCCGCTGCGGCGGCGGGATCAGCGGGACCTATGATCGGCCATAGAAAGAGAAGGTGATCCCATGGCGTTTGAGGAAGAGGAGCTGCTGCTGCGGCAGATGCCCCACAGCGTAGAGGCGGAGCAGGCCGTGCTGGGCTCTATGCTCATCGACTCCCGGTGCGTGCCGGAGGTCATCGATCAGCTGCGCCCTGACGACTTCTATCTCCGCCAGGACCGGGAGATCTATGAGGCCATCTACTCCATGTTCAACTACTCCATGACCATCGACCCGGTCACGGTGCTGGAGAACATGAAGAAAAACGGCACCTATGACGAGGCCAGCTCCCGGGGCTACGTCCTGCAGCTCATGGACACCACCCCCACCGCGGCCAACGTGAAGGAGTATGTGTCCATCCTGAAGGACAAGACCCTGCTGCGCCGGGTGGCGGAGACGGCGGGGGAGCTGACCGCCCAGATCCAGCAGGGCACCGAGACGGGCCAGGACATGCTGGAGATGGCCGAGCAGCGCATCTATGCCATCCGCCAGGGCCGGGCCGCCCGGGGACTGACCCCCATCTCTCAGGTGGTCATCGAGGCGTATGAGCGCCTGAACGAGCTGGCCGCCAGCGACAGCGCCATCCCCGGCCTGTCCACCGGCCTGGTAGATCTGGACCGGGCCATCTCCGGTCTGAACAAGTCCGACCTGATCCTGCTGGCCGCCCGCCCCGGCATGGGCAAGACCTCTATGGCCCTGAACATCCTGCTGGAGGCGGGGAAGAAGTCCGGGAAGAACGTGGTGTTCTTCTCCCTGGAAATGAGCCGGGAGCAGCTGGCCCTGCGGCTGATCTCCAGCGAGTGCTTCGTGGACAACAAGAAGCTGGTCACCGGCAAGCTCACCGACGAGGACTGGGAGAAGGTGGCCGCCGCCGCCGACTCCCTGAACCAGTCCAAGATCCTGATCGACGACGACTCCACCGTCACCGTGGCGGACATCAACGCCAAGTGCCGCCGGGTGGAAAACCTGGGTCTGGTGGTCATCGACTACCTCCAGCTGATGCAGTCCGCCGGGGGCAAGGCCCGCTCCGGGGACAACCGGCAGCAGATCGTGTCCGACATCTCCCGCTCCCTGAAGATCATGGCCAAGGAGCTGAACGTGCCCGTTCTGTGCCTGTCCCAGCTGTCCCGCGCCAACGAGAGCCGCACGGACAAGCGCCCCATGCTGTCCGACCTGCGTGAATCGGGCGCCATCGAGCAGGACGCCGATATCGTCATGTTCCTCTACCGCGACGACTATTACAACGAGGATTCGGAAAAGCGCAACATCGCCGAGTGCATCATCGCCAAGAACCGCCACGGCGAGACCGGCAAGGTCGAGCTCGCCTGGTCGCCGCAGTATACGACGTTCTCGTCGCTCGACTACCGGCATGAAGAGGACTGAGCTGCCGCGCGCGGAAGCGCTCTGCGCGCGCTATCTCGACAAAAAGCAGCCCGTGCTCGCCGCCGTGTCCGGCGGTCTGGACTCGATGTGCTTGCTGCATTTTCTGCGCAGAGAGGGGTATGACGTCTCCTGCGCGCACTTCAACCACCAACTCCGCGGCGCGGAGGCCGCGCGCGACGAAAACTTCGTCCGCGCGTGGTGCGAAAAAGAGCGCATTCCCTTCTATCTGGGCACCGGCGACGTGCGCGCCCACGCGCGCGCGACCGGCAAGACCGAGGAGGAATCCGGACGCGACCTGCGCTACGCCTTCCTCCGCGAAACGGCGCAAATGCTCGGCGCGCAGATCGCGCTGGCGCACCACGCCGATGACAATGCGGAAACAGTGCTCTTGAACCTCGTCCGCGGGACAGATCTTCGCGGTCTTTGCGGTATGCGGCCCAGGCAGGGCGACATCGTCCGCCCGTTTTTGGAGCAGACGCGCGAAGAGCTCGTTGTCTATGCGCACGCTCACAACATCCCGCATGTCGAAGACCATACGAACGCAGACCCAAACGCCGCCGCGCGAAACTATCTGCGGCTCGAAATTCTCCCGCGGCTCAGGGTGCTCAATCCCCGCGCGGGCGAACACATCGCCGCGACGGCGCGTTCATTGACAGCGCTCGACGATGCGCTCGAGCAGGCGGCGGAAGCCGCGCTTTCCCATGCAAAAGAGCAGGGCGGCGGTATTTCGCTGTCGCTGGACTGCTTTCTTGCCGCCGATGAAGTCGTGCAGCCACGTATCCTGCTGCACATGGCCGACGCGCTCGGCCTCGGGCGCAGGGACATCGGGCGAAAGCAGCTCGACGCGATCTGCACCCTTGCGCAGAGAGGCGGCAGCGCCGAGCGGCGCTATACGCTGCCGCAGGGCGCGATCGTCCGCATCGCGGACGGCGCACTGACGATGGCATTTTCCCCCGCCGCGCTGCCAAAGGCGGCGCTTGTGGAAAACGTTCCCCTCCGATGGGGCAATTTCGAGCTGACGCTGCTGTCTGCCCCCGACGGCGAGGGCATCCTGCT
>CAVJLQ010000124.1:0-2442 GCA_963650435.1 Alloprevotella sp.
CCGGTGATCACGTCGGCGGAGGGCCGCTGTGTGGCGATGACCAAATGCATCCCGGCGGCGCGGCCCATCTGTGCCACCCGGCAGATGGACTCCTCCACCTCCTTGGCGGCCACCAGCATCAGGTCGGCCAGCTCGTCGATGATGACCACGATCTGGGGCATCTTCTCCATGCCCTCGGTCTGGGCGGCCTTCTTGTTATAAGAGGCCAGGTCGCGCACCCCCACCTCGGCAAAGGTGCGGTAGCGCTTCATCATCTCCGTCACCGCCCACTGCAGGGCCCCGGCCGCCTTTTTGGGGTCGGTGACCACGGGGATCAGCAGGTGGGGAATGCCGTTATAGATGCCCAGCTCCACCATCTTGGGGTCCACCATGATCAGGCGGACCTCCTCCGGCGTGGCCTTATACAGCAGAGAGATGATCAGGGAGTTGGTGCACACCGACTTACCGGAGCCGGTGGTGCCGGCGATCAGCAGGTGGGGCAGCTTGGCGATATTGCCCACGATGCAGTTGCCGCCGATGTCCTTGCCCACGGCAAAGGAGACCTTGGACGGGCTGTCCTGGAAATTCTTCGAGGACAGCACCTCGTAAATATTCACGGGGGAGACCAGCTTGTTGGGCACCTCGATGCCCACCATGGAGATCTGGTCGGGGATGGGGGCGATGCGCACGCCGGAGGCCCCCAGGGCCAGGGCGATGTCGTCCGCCAGATTGGTCAGCTTGTTCAGGCGCACCCCCTGGTCCAGCTCCAGCGCATACCGGGTGACCGAGGGGCCGCGGGTGACGTTGACGATGTTGGCCTCGATCCCGAAGGAGTGAATGGTGTCGGACAGGCGGCGCTTGTTGGCGTCCAGCTCTGCCAGCACGTCCCCTCCGATCCCGCCGGAGCTCTGATCCAACAGGGACAGCGGGGGGTACTCATAGGGCCGCTCCTCCCCTGCCCCCTGCTGGATGTCCCGGGCGATCTCCTGGGCCAGCTGGGCGCTCTCCTGCTGGGTGAGCTTTCCGGGCTGGGGCGGAGCCGCCATGGGCTGCTCGGGTGCCGCAGGCTGCGGGGGGATCTGCCGGGGCTGCTGAGGCGCCTCCGGCGCCGGCGCCGGGACAGGCTCCGGCGGCGCCGCAGGCTCGGGCACTGTGGGGACCGGCTCGGGCACCGGTGCCGGGCGCACAGGACTGTGGGGCGGCTCCGGGCCCTGGGGCGGCTCAGCCGCGGCATCCGGCTGCTCTCTTTTTCCGGTCAGCAGCTGGTCGGGAGAGGGCACCCGGGGCGTGCGGTCAAAGAAGCTCTTTTTCTTCGGGGGGGCAGCGGTCTCCGGCTGTGCGGGGCCGCCCTCGCCGTCGTCCATGGGGATGTCGATAGCCGCCTTCCGCCGGCCGGAGGGAGCGGGCACCGGCTCCTCCCGCCGGGCCGCTCTGGCGGGGGGCTCAGGCTCCTCCTCATACTCGTACCGGGGCCGGTTGAAGATCCAGTCGGCCACATCCGCCAGCGAGCGGTCAAAGGCCCCCAGGGCCATCAGGGCAAAGGCCAGCGCGGACAGGATCGTGCTGCCCAGAGCGGTAAACAGCGCCACCAGGCTCTGTCCCAACAGACCGCCCAGCACGCCGCCGGACTTCAGCTGCTCTCCGCTGTTCCACAGGGCGGACAGCAGCTCCTTGTCCCAGGGCAGCAGCTGGCCGTGAAAGCCGTGGATGATGCACCCGAAGGCCACGGGCATCAGCAGGGCGCAGCACAGGCGCAGCAGCACCGGGCGGCCCCGGTGAAAGGCCAGGATGAAAGCCGCCAGCAGCAGGCAGGGGCACAGCAGCCAATATCCGTAGCCCAGCAGCCCCTTCATCAGGCCGCAGAAAAAGTCGATGAAAAGCGCCTGCATCTGCAGATAGCCAAGGCCGCAGCATATGGCAAGCAGAAGGCACACACCCGCCCCGATCTCCCGCCGCATGGGCTTTGGCGTATTCTTTTTGCTCCCCTGGGCTCCGGTGCCGCCAGACCGCTTTGTCTGGCTCCCGCCCCTGGAGGAAGTGGCCCGGCTGCCGCCGGAGCGCTTTTGTGTGGTTGCCATAATTACAGACCTCGCTTGTAAAGGAGTTTGATTTTACAGTGTCCAGCCCGTAAGGCTGAGTGCCAGGAAGGCCGCGCCCGCGATCCAGCAGTACCAGGCGAAGGCGCCGAACTTTCCCTTCGAGGCCAGCATATCCACCAGCCGGATGGAGAAATACCCCACCACCCCGGCGATGGCCATGCCCAGCAGGTACTTGGGCAGGAGGGCGGTATCGATGCCGCCCTCCTTGACGGTGCTGACCACCTTCAGCAGGGTGGCCCCCAGCACCGCCGGCAGGGACATGAGGAAGGAGAAGCGGACGGCGAATTTGCGGTCAAAGCCCCGCAGCAGCCCGGCGGAGATGGTGCAGCCGGAGCGGGACAGGCCGGGCACCGTGGCAAAGCCC
>CAVJLQ010000125.1:0-2244 GCA_963650435.1 Alloprevotella sp.
GGGTCAGGCGGCGCCCCTCCCGCTCCCCCGCCCACCGGGGGGCGGGCCGCTCCCCTCCGGGCAGAAGGGGGATACGGGCGCCGAACAGCTCCAATTCCCGGCCCGTCTTTTCACGGCCGGTGGGAGCCTTGACCTGCAGCTCCAGGGGGGTGACCGCCGTCAGCGTGCGCCAGGTCCTGGCCCACACCTTTCCCTTTGCGTGGGTGGCGAAGCGGTAGGGCTCCGCCTGGCTGTACCGGGGCGGCTCTACGGACACGGCGCCGGAGATGAGCACGTCCCCCCTGGCCACCACGGCCCCCTCCTCCACCGCCGCCTGCCCCCGCTCCGCCTGGATGTGCAGGACCACGCCGTCGGCCTCCGCCGTCACATGGTAAAAGCCGCTGTCATCCTCCACCGGGGGCTCGGGCTGGGCCTCCCGCACCTCCACCACCGCCCGGGTGCCCTGGATATTGATCCCCATCCAGGACAGGCCCGTCAGGGCGCGCAGGCTCTCCTGAGCCACCGCCGCCCGGTCCACCCCGGGGCCGTAGACGCCGGGGCGCAGCCCCTGCCGCCGCAGCTGGGTCAAAATGGCCGCAGTGGACACCTGCTCATTCCCCCGCACCTCCACCGCCAGCACGAACCGGGACAGGAAAAATACCGCCGTCAGGGACAGGGCCAGCCCCAGCAGGAAGGCGTACCGCCGCCGGAACCGGGCCAGGAACCAGGGCAGGCCCCGGCGCTCCTCCCGGGTGAGGGTGCAGCCCGCCCGTCCGGCCAGCTCCTCCAGGGGGCCCACGCCGGACAGCCGGACGGTCAGCCGCACCGCGTCCTCCCCCAGCCACTCCACCCCCCAGAAGGTCACCCCGTTCCGGGCGCACAGGTTCAGCAGCCGCTCGGGAAAGGGCCCCTCGGCCCGCAGAGTCACCGTCCCCCGCAGAAGATTCGTCCAGGTCGCCATACTGCCCCCTTATTCCAGGCTGACGCAGGCGATCCGCCCGCAGATCAGCAGCTCCGCCCCCGTCATGGCCTTCAGGTCCAGTCCCTCCCCCTGCACCCGCACCACCATGGCCCCGGCGCTGACGCAGATCTCCTCCGTGCCATAGGACAGGATGCCCCTGTGGTTCTCCATGCGCAGCTGGCTGTCGCCGGTCAGCTCCAGCCGGGGCACGCCGGCGGCCAGGTCGGCGGGCAGCTCCAGGGCCTGACAGGCCCGCTCCATCAGCCCCGGGCGGCGGGGTCGTCTCTCCATGAATGATCACCTCTCCCCCATGGTATGTGGGGGAGAGGTGATCGAGAACCGCGCCCTACAGGGCGGCGGCATAGCTCTTCAGCTCCGCCCGGCGGCGGCGCCAGTCGGGCATCAGCGCGTCCATCACGGCGTAAAACCCCGCCTGGTGGTCGTGGTGGAGGAAGTGCACCAGCTCGTGCAGGGCCACATAGTCCCGCAGGGGCTCCGGGCAGCGGCACAGGGCGGTGTTCAGGGTGATGTACCCCTGGGTCCAGTGGCAGTTGCCCCACTGGCTGCGCATCTTCCGCAGCTTCACCTGGGGGAAGGCCACCCCGTATGGCCGCACCAGGGGGTAGACCCGCTCCACCGCCGCCAGCAGCAGCTCCATGCACACCTCCCGCCCGGGCAGCGGGGGCAGCTCCCGCCCGGGGACGCCCTTCCTCTCCAGGTGCCTGCGCAGCCACTCCCCCCGCTCCCGGATCAGCTGGTCTGCCCGTTCCGCCGGGCAGCGAATGGGGACGGACAGGAAGATCTGCCCCTGCCCGTCGATCCGCAGGTTCAGGTTTTTCACTTGTTTCCGCACCAGTGTATAGGTGATCTGCCCCTGGGGGGTGTCCACCGTGCGCAGCTGTTCCATCCGTTTTCCCGCCTTTGCCGTTCTGCTTTGTGAGCAGTATACCAAAAACCGCCGGGACAGGCAAGCCGCCCCCGTCCCCGGCATATCCTTCCCCGAGGTGATGTATGTGGGGCGGCTGATGAAAAGACGGAGCATCCGGGACGGCCTGCTGGGGGCGGGGCTGCTGTTGGCGGCGGCGGCGCTGGTGCTGTGGCCCGCCCAGGCGGTGCAGGCCGCCCGGGACGGGCTGCGCCTGTGCGGCAACGTGATCGTCCCCTCCCTGTTCCCCTTCTTCGTGCTGTCCTCTCTCATGGTGGAGCTGGGACTGACCCGCTGTCTGGGCAAGGTGTTCCAGGGGGTCATGGGGCCGCTGTTCCGGGTGAACGGCGCCTGCGCCTCCGCTCTGGCCCTTGTGTTC
>CAVJLQ010000126.1:0-3091 GCA_963650435.1 Alloprevotella sp.
GGGGCGCGCTCCTGCCGGGGCCGCTCGGCGCGGGCGGGGCGGGGCTCCTCCTTCTTGGGGGGAGCGGCCATGATGATCTCGTCGCCGGGCTCCAGCTGGGGGCGCTCCGGCTTAGGGGCCTTCTTCTCCTCGACGATCGCGGGGGCGGCCTTGGGCTGCTCCTTCTTGGCGGGGGCGGGCTCGTCAAAGACGCTGATCTTGAACTCGTCCTTCATGGGCTGGGGCTTGCCGCCCTCCTGGGCCACCTCGTAGCTGACGCGCACCTTGGCGGGGTTGCCGCCGAAGCCCAGGAAACCGGACTTGGCCCGCTCCACCACCTCTACGGACACGTCGTCCCGCTCCAGACCCAGCTGGAACAGGGCGGCGGCGATGGCGTCCTCCTCAGTGCGGCCGGTGGTCTCGATCCACTGTACCATGCTCACTCGCCCTCCTTCTCGTCGCTGTCAGGCAGCTCCACTTCCTCCTGCTCTACCTCTACCTCGACCTCCTCGGTCTGGGCGGGGGCGGCAGTCTCCACGGGGACGGCGTTCTCCTCCGGGGCGGGCAGCACCACGGGCTGGCTCTCCTCGGCGGGGGCCTCAACAGGGGCCTCGGCGGCGGGCGCCTCGACGGGCTTTTCGGCGGGGGCGGGGGCAGCGGGCTGCTCCTCCTCGTCCTTCCTGCCCTTTTTCTTCTTGCTCTCGGCGGCGGCCTGGGCGGCCTCCGCCTTGGCGCGGAACAGGTCGTTGGGGTCGGCGTAGGGGGTCACCTCGCCGAAGCGGCCGGGGATGTAGGCCCGGCCCCGGGCATAGGTGCGGATGCCCTCCCGGCTGTCGGCCCGGTTCACGCCCTCCTGGTCGCCCTCGCCGGCCTTCTTGATGCCCTTCTTCTTGTTCAGCTTCTCCTCTTCGATGCGGCGGGCGCGCTCAAGGCGGGCCTCCTCCTTGCGGCGCTTCTCCTCCTCCTTGGCCAGGCGGGCGGCCTCCTCGGCGGCGGCGCGGGCGGCCTCGTAGTCCTTCTTCAGCATCTTGCCGCAGACCACCTCCTGCACCATGGTCATCAGGTACTGGGAGATCCAGTAGACGGACAGGGCGGCGGGCACGGTGAAGCCGATCCACAGGGACATGAGGGGCATCATCAGCATCATGGTCTTGTTGGTCTGGTCCATCTGGGCGTTCTGGGTCTGGTTATTGATCTTGTTGGTCTGCATAGAGACCTTCATGGACAGGAAGGACACGCCGGTGGACACCAGCACCAGCAGGAACAGGCCCAGGGTGGCCCAGTGGATGCCGCCCTCCCAGAATCTCCAGGTGGGGATGGCGTCCAGGTCCAGGCCCAGGAAGCTGAAGTTCATGGCGAACAGGCCGTCCCCGGCCTCGCCCAGGGCCTGCTTGGCGCTGGCCAGCACATTGGGGTCGCCCAGGGCGCGGGCCATGGCGATCTGGGGATAGGCGCCGGTGTTCTCGATACCGGTGACCTTGGCCAGGGTCTCGATCATGTCGGCGGGCACGCCCATCATCATCTGGATGGGCTTACGGATGATGCCGTACAGGGCGATCAGCACCACCATAGGCACCAGGGACCAGGCGCAGCCGCCCATGGGGTTGACCTTCTCCTGGGCGTAGAGCTTCTGGACCTCCTCCTGGTAGCGCTGGGGGTTGGTCTTGCCGTACTGGGCCTGGAGCTTCTGCACCCGGCCGGAGAGCATGTTCATCTGGATCATGCTCTTCTTCTGCTTCAGGGTCACGGGGAATAGGATCAGCTTGACCACAAAGCCGAACAGGATCAGGGCAACGCCGTAGCCGGCGAACTGGTAGAAAAAGGTCAGCAGCCAGCTGAAGGGTTTCAGAATAATATCCACGATAGTTCCTCCGCAAGTTCAGAATGGGGCGGGAGACTACGGCACGGGGTCGTACTCGATGGTCTCCTGCCGATGAAAGGGCTGGCACCGGAGAAATCTGCGCAGGGCCAGCCAGCCCCCCTTCCACGCGCCGTATTTTTCCACCGCCTCCAGCGCGTACTGGGAGCAGGTGGGGATAAAGCGGCAGCAGGGGGGACGCAGGGGAGAGATGGCGCGGCGGTAGAACCGGATCAGGGCCAGCAGCAGGGCTTTCATGGCTCCTCCTCCCGGGGGAGGGTGAGCTCCAGCTTTTTCATCAGGCGCAGGAAGCTGCTCTCCAGGTCGCTGTAGCGGGCGAAAATGGCCCGCGTGCGGGCCACCATGACGATGTCATAGCCGGGACGAAGCTTGCTCTCGTTGGTGCGGTACAGTTCCCGCATCCGGCGGCGCACCCGGTTGCGCTTGACCGCGTTGCCCAGCTTTACCCCCGTGGTCAGACCCAGGCGGCTGTAGGGCCGGCCGGTCTTTCGGCAGTAGACGGCAAAGTAGGGCGAGGCGGCGTTTCTGCCCTTGCTGTACAGCCGGCGGAATTCATGATTCTGCTTGAGTGCAACGGTGTGCTTCATGAGCTTCCTCCGTCCTGCGCACGCAGCGGGGAATTCCCCCATATGCACTTTATGGGGCGGGGGATCTCTCCCACGCCCCTGTGTGCTGCGTGTTATCTAAACTGTGTCCTCGTATGATCCGCTCCGGTAAGACCGGCGCCCTGACTTAGCTGGATCAGTAAGTCAGTTTCGCGCGGCCCTTGGCGCGGCGGCGGGCCAGCACCTTGCGGCCGTTGCGGGTGGCCATACGCTTGCGGAAGCCGTGCTCCTTGGAACGCTGGCGCTTCTTGGGCTGATAGGTACGAAGCATGGGGGACACCTCCTCAAATCTGAATGAAGCCGGCTTTTACCCGGCCCAACAACAGCCGTTGCCGGCTGCGGTCTGTGGTTCCGTTCCCAAAAGGGCGCAAAAACACCCTGTGGGAATAGCGGATATCATTATAGACGATTGTTCCGCACTATGTCAACCAAAATTTTGTCCGAAAAGGGGGATTTTTTGTCTGTCACAACATCTTGTGGGCGGTTTTTCCCGGATATACCACCGGGGGCCAGGGAAGGGTGTACGCGGCAAGGGCAGAGCCCTTGCCCTACGGCATGGCCGTCTATGGTATCCCGTAGGGGCCGCTCGGGGGTCATAGGGGGCGAAGCCCCCTATACCATAAACGGG
>CAVJLQ010000127.1:0-8237 GCA_963650435.1 Alloprevotella sp.
GGGTATGAGCTGGTGCCCTTCCCGGCCCGAAAGAAGAACTACGCCCTGTCCGTTCTGGAGAATTACCGCCGCGCCGTACAGGGGTGGAACGAGCAGAAAAACAGCCGATGATGGGATCGGCAGTGCGGTAAGGTAAGATAAAAGGCCCCCGGCCGCAAAGCGGCCGGGGGCCTTTCTCTGTATCGGGATAGAAATGCAGGGGGATCACAGCAGCCCCACGGCCTGCTCCACGATCCGGGCGGAGCGGCGGGCGGTCTCCTCCTCAAAGCGGTCGAAGGAGTCGGGGGCCGTGCCGTCGGCCAGATCGGAGATCACCCGGAGCACCCCGAAGGGCACGCCGGACAGGGCGGCAGCCTGGGCGATGGCGCCCCCCTCCATCTCGGCGGCGGCGGCGGAGAAGATCTGCCGGATGGCGGCCTTCTGCCCGGGGCCGGAGATGAACTGGTCCCCGGTGGCGATCAGGCCGCTGTGGACGTGCTCCCCGCCCAGCACCTCCTCCGCCGCCCGGCGCAGGGCGGACTGCACGGCGGCGTCGGGCCGGAAGACGGTGGGGCGGCTGCTGTCGCCGCCGGTGCACAGGTAGCCCCTGGCGTGGCCGAAGGCGGTCACGTCGAAGTCGTGCTGCACCAGTCCGTCGGCCACCACCGCGTCCCCCACGGACAGGCCGGGGCCGATGCCCCCGGCGATGCCGCTGTTCAGCAGGGCGCAGGGCTCGAACCGGTCGATCAGGATCTGGGCGGTGCGGGCGGCGTTCACCTTGCCCACGCCGCACTTGACCAGCACCGCTTCCCGCCCGGACAGCAGTCCGATGTAAAAGGTCAGGCCCCACAGGACCTGCTGCCGGGGCTGCTCCAGGGCGGCCACCAGCCCGGCCAGCTCGCTGTCCATGGCGGCGATGACGCCCACCGGCTGCTTACTGTTCATAGTTCATCCTCTCCCCGTTCCAGTTTTTCAGCACCTCCACCATGTCGGCGGCCACGGCGCGGGCGCCGGGCAGGTCGTGCTCCAGATAGTTGCCGCACTCCCAGCGCTTGCTGCCGGGGATCTCCCCCTCAAAGTCCCGGATGAACTGAAAGCTCTCCTGCACCAGGGCCAGGGCCTCCGGGCGGCTGACGCTGTCCCGCAGCAGCAGGTAGAACCCGGTGCGGCAGCCCATGGGGCCCACATAGACCACCTGGTCGGTCAGGCGGCTGTTCCGGGCGTAGGTGGCAAACAGATGCTCAAAGGTGTGCAGGGCCCCGTTGGACAGGTAGTCCCCGCCATTGGGCTTCTTCATGCGGATGTCATAGGTCACCACGTCCCCGTCTATGCGGGAGACGTACATGCCCTTTTCCAGCTTGTCATGGTCGACGGTAAAACTGGCGATCTGCTTCATGGTGATGCTCCTTCTGCCCCCTGTGCTCAGGCGGGCATTTTTTCTGATCATAGAACAGGCCGCCCGGCCTGTCAATGGCGTTTACTTGCCGAGAGTCTCCTGGGCGATGGAGATGAACCGCTCGGCGTAGTGGGACAGGTAGCGGTCCCGGCGGTAGCCGATGACCAGACGGCTGACGGCGGAGGCGGCGCTGAGGGGGAACAGGTCCAGACCCTCCGCCGTGGCCTGGCTGCTTTTCACATGGATCACCCGCAGGAACAGCTCCGGACAGACGGCGATGCCCATCCCCTCCTGGGCCATGGCCAGGGTGGTGGCGGTGTTCTCCGTCTCCAGCGCGATCTTCGGCTTGAAGGAGTGCTTGCTGCAATACTGGTCCACGATGCTGCGGGTGCGGTTGCCCCGCTTGAGCAGCACGAAGGGCATGGAGCGGTAGGCGGCGATGTCCGCCCCGTCGGCAAAGGTCCGGCGCACCTGGTCGGCCTTGGCGCCGAAGAGCTGATCGGTATAGGACCGGGGCACCACCATCATCAGGGGGCCAGCAGTCAGGGGCAGGGTCTCCACCCCCTCCAGGGTCACGGGCTCGAAGCAGACGATCAGGTCGATGCGCCCGTGGGACAGCTCGTCCTCCAGCTGGTTTGAGTTGCCCTCGAACAGGGAAAACTCCACCATGGGGAATTCGGCCCGGAACCGGGGCAGGATCTCCGGCAGAAGGGCCAGGCCGCAGGTGTGGGAGATGCCCAGGCGCAGCACGCCCATGTAGTGGCGGCTGATGTCCCCCACCTTGGTGAGATACTGGGTGTGCAGATCCAGGATCTGGGTGGCCGTGTCCACCAGAAGCTCCCCCGCATAGGTCAGGGACAGCTTGGGGGAGCGGGTGAACAGCTTCACGTCCAGCTCCCGCTCCATGTTGGAGATGTGGTTGGACAGGGACTGCTGAGAGATGTAAAGCCGCTCCGCCGCCCGGGTGATGTTCAGCTCCTCCGCCACCAAAAGGAAATACTTCAGATTCTGAAAGTTCATGGCGCCCCCCTATGAATGATAGGCATAGTGTTATAACCGGCTGTGCGGAAATATTATATCACAACATAATGGCTGTGGCAACTCCCTGTAAAAAAATGCTTTTTTATTCCTTTCGTCTATGACATAATAGACGATAACGAAGGAATAACTCCTATAACTTGCAGATCATGGCCCTGGGGAGAGCTGTGACCGGCGATTTTTCAGGGAAAAGGAAAGAAAGGAAGGAAACTTGAATGAAGGCACTGATCATTGACGAGGTATACGAAGGCATCGGCCGCGAACTGGGCAAGTACATGGCGGTAGAGATCAAGCTGCTGCCCACACAGGAGGAACTGGCGGAAATGATCGGCGACTACGACGTGCTGATCATGCGGGTGGACCCCGCCATCGACAAGAGGATCCTGGACGCGGCCAAGAACCTGAAGGTCATCGGCGTGTGCTCCGTGGGCCTGAACCATATCGACATGGACGCCGCCAAGGAAAAGGGCATCCAGGTCTTCAACGCCCCCGGCATGAACGGCAACGCCGTGGCTGAGCTGACTCTGGCCAAGATGCTGGAGATGTCCCGCCACACCATTCCCGCCGACTACGACGTGACCACCAACAAGCACTGGGACAAGTACCGCTTCGTGGGCCGCGAGCTGCGGGGCAAGACCCTGGGCATCCTGGGCTTCGGCCGCATCGGCCAGCGGGTGGGCGAGCTGGGCCGCGCCTTCCTGATGAACGTGGTGGCCTACGACCCCTTCCTGCCCGCCCATGTGTTTGAGGAGCAGCACGCCCAGAGCATGAGCATCGCCGAGGTGCTGCGGGTGGCCGACTATGTGACCATCCATATGCCCCTGACCGAGGAGACCCACCACCTGTTCAACGCCCAGTCCATCGCCAACATGAAGCCCGACGCCGTGGTGCTGAACATGGCCCGGGGCGGCATCGTGGACGAGAAGGCCATGTACGAGGCGCTGAAGGCCGGCAAGATCGGCGGCTACGCCACCGACGTGATGGAGAACGAGCTGGCCGAGGGCGGCCTGACCGAGGACGCCGGCTTCGACTCCCCCCTGTTTGAGTGCGACAACTTCATCGTCACCCCCCACCTGGGCGCCCAGACGGTGGACGCCTCCCGGGATGTAGGCAACTACATCATCGACAAGGTGAAGACGGCGCTGAGCCTGAACTGAGCGTCTCAATTCCGACTAAAAAGAGGTCCCCGCTCTCCGTTGACCGGAGAGCGGGGACTTTTTGTGCTGTATGCAAAGACGGGGACCTATAAGTAAACACATATACGTCACATTCACTAAATTTCGCGAAAGCAAGCGCGGAAAAACTATCTGATATGGCTGATGATGGTCAATACGCCGCTGAGGGCGATCACCGCGTACACCACCCGGGTGAGGGCGGCGGCGTCCATCTTCTCCAGCACCTTGATGCCCGCCCGCTTGCCCAGCAGCACACCGGCCACGCCGATGAGGATGGGCAGGATGGAAGCGGTGGAGTACAGCCCCTTGGACATGCGGGTGATGATGTTCACGGTGTTGGTCACGGCGAAGTAGCCCTGCATGTTGCCGGCGTACTCCTCGTTGGTCTGGCTGGTGGCCAGATAGTAGGCGGCGATCATGGGCCCGCCCACGGAGAACAGCCCGCTGCCGATGCCCGCCAGAACGCCGCACAGCACCGCGCAGGGGATGGTGTCGTTAAAGGTCAGCTTCCCCTTCAGGGTGAAGAAATACAGGGCCAGCAGGATCAAAAAGACGCCGAACAGGATGGACAGCAGATCCAGATCCAGCCGGGCGGCGATCTGGATGCAGGCGGTGCTGGCCGCCAGACAGGAGAGCACCGGGACCACCAGCCGCTTGAGGGAGATGTATTTGCGGAAGTGGAAGGTGAGGGAATAGGCCAGCAGGCAGCTGATGGCGCTGCACAGGGCGGGGGCGTGGAGCATGTCGTACACCAGAGGCATGAACATCATCATCACTGCCGCGCTGCCGAAGCCGCTGGCCGCCTGGACCGCGCCGCCCAGAAAAGAGGCAAGGGCCACCACAAGGATCGTTGTCATGAAAACTCCTCCGTTCCCGATACAGGGTCTCGCTCCGCCGCATCCGGCGGGAAGGGGCGCGCCGCGCCGTTAAGTCCCCTTCAGTGTAGCACGGTGCCCCAAAGAAAGCAAGCAGGCGGCAGATACTTTGTATCTGCCGCCTGCTTGGAAGGGACAGAAAGCTTACAGCCCCTCTTTTTTCAATCCCCGGTTGAAATACAGGATGGCGGTCAGGGAGATGGCGTCCACGATGGTCTGCACCCACATACAGCCGTACAGGGGGAACAGCCGGTCCATCAGGAACAGCAGGGGGATGTCCAGCACGCCCTTGCGCAGCACGGAGCAGATCAGGGACTGCCTGACCTTGCCGATGGCCTGGAAGTGGATGATCATGGGGTAGCACAGGGACATGAAGGGCATGGACACCATCAGCCGCCGCAGGAAGGCGGCGCCGTACTGGATGGTGAGGGGGTCGTCGATGAACAGGGCGGTGCACTGGGGGGCGAACAGCTCGAAGAGCACCAGGGTGAACAGGCTGAAGCCCAGGGCGATGGCGCAGCCGGTCTTCAGCACGTCCCGCCGCCGCTGCTGGTTGCCGGAGGAGAAGTTGTAGGCCAGCATGGGCAGGATGCCGTTGGCCACGCCGATGGAGAAGTACAGGGTCAGATTGTCGATCTTCTTGGCGATGCCCAGTCCGGCCACGGCCTCGGTGGCGTATTTGGAGACGAACTTGGCCTGGGCCGCCACGGCCACCACCGTCAGCCCGATCTGCAGGGCGGAGGGGAAGCCGATGGACAGGATGCGGCCCACATGCTCCCGGGCGTACCGCAGCAGCCGGGGGTCCACCCGCAGCACAGTGGAGCCGGGGCGCAGCAGGATATTGCCCAGCAGGAACAGGGCGGCGGTGAGGTTGGAGACCATGGTGGCCGCCCCCGCTCCGGCGGCCCCCATCCCCAGGAACTGGGGCAGGATGAAGATGGGGTCCAGGGCGATGTTCAGCAGTCCCCCCAGGGTGACGCCCCAGAAGGCCCGGCCGGCGCTGCCCTCCGCTCGGGTCAGGTTGGCCAGCAGGGTGTTCATGATGGTGGGCAGGGCGCCGATGACGATCACCCACTGGGCGTAGTTCCGGGCGGTGTCGTAGATGTCGGCCTTGGCCCCGCACAGGGTGAGGATGGGCCGGGCCAGCAGGGCGAACAGCAGGGAGTACAGCAGGGCGCAGAACACGCCGCCCCAGAAGGAGACGGCGGAGATCTGGGCGGCCTGATCCTCCCGCTTGCGGCCCAGCGCCTGGGCCACCCGGCTGGCGCCGCCCACGCCGAACAGGTTGGAGATGGCGGTGAGCATCAGGAAGGCGGGAAAGGCTACGGTGACGGCGGCCGTCTGAACGGGGTCGTCCAGCATCCCGACGAAATAGGTGTCCGCCAGATTGTAGATCAGCACCACCATCTGGCTGGCCACGGCGGGCATGGCCTGCTTCAGCACGGCCTGCCGCACGGGCATGGATTCGAACACATAGGTCTTTTCACTGCTGATCGTCGGCATAACGGTCAGGCCCCCAATCGTTTTTCACATTTTCATAGGCTTGCACGGTCAGGCGGAAGAAGGTCTGCCGCTCCTCCTCCGTCATGTGCTCCAGCAGCAGGCTGCCCGTCCGCTCCCGGTTGCGGATCATCAGCCGGCCTAGCCGGCGGCCGCTCTCGGTGGGAAAGACGGACTGCCGCCGCCGGTCGGTGGGGGAGCGGCGCAGCTCGATCCAGCCCCGGGCCTCCATCCGCTGCACGATGCCCCAGGCGGTCTGGTGGGTGATGCCCATATAGTCCTTCAGGTCGCTGATAGAGGCCCCCTCGTTCAGCAGGAAGAACTGCAGGCCGTCCGCCTGAGAGGCGGTGAGCCCCAGGGCCTGAAGGTGGCGGTTGCGGTTTTGGATGATGGTGTTGGACAGCGTCAAAAGCAGTCTGGCCAGCTTGTTTTCCATTTTTTGATCCATATCTGTGCCCTCATACGGTGGGAGATGCCCCGTCGCCGGGGATAGAAAAATACAGCACGCTGTACACCTAAAGAATACAGCGTGCTGTATAAGTTGTCAAGGGGGAGCGGGGAAAAATTCAGGACTCGCCGATGGCGGCGTGCTGCTGGGGGAATTGGGTCAGATACCGGCGGAAATCGGCCATGGCCGGGGTGAACTGCTTCCCCTTCCGCCAGAACAGGGCCAGCCGGCGCACGGCGCAGTCGTCCATAATGGGGACGCAGACAAAACCCTTGAACAGCTCGGCCACGATGGGCTGGCCGAGGGTGGGGCCGTACAGCAGGGCGATGCCCACGCCGCTGGCCACCAGGCGGGGGCGCATGGGGTAGTCGCACTCCGTGGCGATATGGGGGTCGATCCCCGCCCGGCGGAACATGTTCAGGCAGAATTTGGTGTAGGGCAGTCCGTTCAGGGTCAGGACGATGGGCTCCTCCCTCAGGTCGGCCAGAGACAGCTCCTTCCGGCCCTCCAGCCGGTGGCCCTGGGGGAGACAGGCGTAGATCCGCCCCTCCCGCAGGACCAGATGCTCCAGGCGGTCGTCCTCCAGGTCGTCCAGCCCCACCAGAGCCAGGTCCAGCCGGCCGGACAGCAGGTTGTCCAGCAGGGCGGGCATGGCCTCGCTCTGCTGGCTGATGGAGTACTGGGGGTGCTCCTTCAGGAAGGAGATCACCGTCCCGCCCCAGGCGTTGGTGCCGCTGATGGCCAGGGACAGGGTGCTGGGGTCCCCCTGTCCGCCCATGGCCCGGACCGTATTCTCCCCGTCGGAGAGCATCAGCAGGGCGGCGTTGACGTATTGCAGGTACTTCTGCCCGCACTCGTTCAGCCGCAGACTGCCGCCGCTGCGGTCGAACAGGCGCACGCCCAGCTCCTTTTCCAGCTTGGCGATCATGGTGGACAGGGTGGTTTGAGAGATGTAGAGCTTCTGGGCGGTGCGGGTCAGGTGCTGCTCCGCGGCCAGAGCCTGAAAGTATTGCAGCTGCAGCAGAGAGATTATGAGGACCGCTCCTTTCCGGACGGACGGTGTTCTATTTTTATAGAATGTACCTCTACGATTATATATTTTACAAGCGGAGGAATCAAGTGTAAGATGGACAAAAAGCGAACCGGCGCCAGGTACGTTTTGTTTAATTGAACCAAAACAGAAGAGGGTGTTTTTCATCAAACACAAGGTATTTTTGACTGAGCCCATCGACAAAGCTGGGACGGATCTGCTACGCGCCAACGGACTGGAGGTGGTCCAGGGGGACGGCTCCGCCGCCGTTGGACAGGCGCTGATCGACGCCTGCCAGGGCTGCGAGGCCGTGCTGACCCGGTACGGCAAGTTCACCCGGGAGGTCATGGAGGGCTGCCCCCAGCTGAAGCTGATCTCTGTCCACGGCGTGGGGGTGGACGGCGTCGATGTGGACGCGGCCACGGAGCTGGGCATCCAGGTGACCAATTCGGCCCTGGGCAACCAGCAGTCGGTGGCGGAGTTCACCATCGCCATGATGCTGGCCGTCGCCAAGCGGATCGTCGACTACGACACGCTGACCAAGACCGGCCGCATGGCACAGGCCCGGACGCTGTACGGCAGCGAGGTGCGGGGCAAGACTCTGGGCGTGATCGGCCTGGGCAAGATCGGCGGCCAGGTGGCCCGCACAGCCAAGCTGGGGCTGGGCATGAACATCGTGTCCTATGACCGCCATATCGCCCACCCCCAGCAGGGAGAGCTGGGCCTGAAGACGCCCTCGCTGGACGAGGTGGTCTCCGCGGCCGATTTCCTGACCCTGCATCTGCCCATCAACGAC
>CAVJLQ010000128.1:0-5366 GCA_963650435.1 Alloprevotella sp.
TATAAATACAGCGACAAACGCAAGGAGGTATGTTTGTGAAGAAGATCCTGGTCATTTCCGCCAGCCTGCGGGCCAACAGCAATTCCGAGGCCCTGGCGGACGAATTACTCCGGGGCGCGGCGGAGGCCGGCCACCAGGCGGAAAAGGTGAGCCTGCGGGGGAAGGACATCCGCTTCTGTCTCGGCTGCCTGGCCTGCCAGGGGCTGGGGCGCTGCGTCATAGAGGACGACACCCACGCCATCGCCCAGAAGATGCACGACGCTGACGTCATCGCCTTCGCCACCCCCATCTACTACTACGAGATGGCCGGCCAGATGAAGACCCTGCTGGACCGGGCCAACTGGCTGTACAGCAGCGACTACCGCTTCGGCGACATCTACCTGCTCACCTCCGCCGCCGAGGACGACCCCGAGACCCCCGAGGGGGCGGAGCACGGCCTGAACGGCTGGATCGCCTGCTTCGAGCGGGCGCGGCTGGCGGGCACCGTGTTCGCCGGGGGCGTGAACGGCGCCGGCGAGATCGCCGGACACAGGGCCTTGCAGGAAGCCTATGAAATGGGAAAGAAGGTATGACGATGGAATATGAGACGCTGAAGCTCACCCAGGAGTGGGACAAGACGTTCCCCAAGAGCGACAAGGTGGATCACCGGAAGGTGACCTTCCACAACCGGTTCGGCATCACCCTGGCCGCCGACCTGTATCAGCCCAGGGGAGCCCAGGGGAAGCTGGCCGCCATCGCGGTGTGCGGCCCCTTCGGCGCGGTGAAGGAGCAGGCCTCCGGCCTGTACGCCCAGACCCTGGCGGAGCGGGGCTTTCTGACCATGGCCTTCGACCCCTCCTACACCGGCGAGAGCGGCGGCCAGCCCCGGTATGTGGCCTCCCCCGACATCAATACGGAGGACTTCCAGGCCGCCGTGGACTTCCTGTCTGTGCTGGACAACGTGGACGAGGAGAAGATCGGCATTCTGGGCATCTGCGGCTGGGGCGGCCTGGCCCTGAACACCGCCGCCATCGACACCCGGGTGAAGGCCACCGTGGCCTCTACCATGTACGACCTGAACCGGGTCACCGCCAAGGGCTATTTCGACTCCGCCGACAGCGAGGAGGCCCGCCACCAGCTGCGGGTGGCCCTGAACACCCAGCGCACCGCCGACTACCGCAGCGGAGAATATAAGCGGGCGGGGGGCGTGGTGGACCCCGTGCCCGAGGACGCCCCCTTCTTTGTGAAGGACTACCACGACTACTACAAGACCAAGCGGGGCTACCATCCCCGTTCCCTGAACTCCAATGAGGGCTGGAACGTGACCGCCGCCCTGTGCCGCCTGAACAGCACCACCATGGACTACATCGACGAGATCCGCTCCGCCGTGCTGGTGGTCCACGGGGACAAGGCCCACTCCTGCTACATGGGCAAGGCCGCCTATGAGCGGCTGAAGGGGGACAACAAGGAGTTGCTGCTCATCCCCGGGGCGGTCCACACCGATCTGTACGACCGGGTGGATGTGATCCCCTTCGACAAGATCACGGAGTTTTACCGCGCGAACCTAAAATAAGACGCAGGTCTACTGTGTGTTCTCCTTGGAGAGAACACAAAAAGATCGAAATAAGGTCTGCCCGCCCCAGATAGGGCGGGACAGGAAAGGAAGGAATATCTATGGCAGTCAAGCAGACCGCTGGCCGGGACGCCCTGGGGGAGTTCGCCCCCGAATTTGCCCATTTGAACGACGACGTGCTCTTTGGCGAGGTGTGGTCCCGGGAGGATAAGCTCCCCCTGAAGCTGCGCTCCATCGTCACCGTCACCGCCCTGATCAGCAAGGGGATCGTGGACAGCTCCCTGGTGTACCATCTTCAGTCGGCCAAAAACAACGGCGTCACCCGCGCGGAGATGTCCGAGCTGTTGACCCATCTGGCCTTCTATGCTGGCTGGCCCAACGCCTGGGCCGCCTTCCGCATGGCCAAGGAGGTCTATGCCGACGCCGAAGCGGAGGAGCACGGCGGCTTCTTCGGCCAGGGTGAGCCCAACACCGCCTATGCCAAGTACTTCGTGGGCCAGAGCTACCTCAAGCCCCTCACCGACCCCAAGCAGACCGTGTTCGTGGCCAACGTGACCTTCGAGCCCGGCTGCCGCAACAACTGGCACATCCACCATGCCGCCCAGGGCGGCGGTCAGCTGCTGCTGTGCGTGGACGGTGAGGGTTGGTATCAGGAGGAGGGCAAGCCCGCCCGCAGCCTGAAGCCCGGGGACGTGGTGACCATCCCCGCCAACGTGAAGCACTGGCACGGGGCCAAGGCCGACAGCTGGTTCAGCCATCTGGCGGTGGAGGTGCCCGGCCAGAACTGCTCCAACGAGTGGTGCGAGCCCGTCTCTGACGAGGAGTACGGCAGGCTCTGACCGTTTCAGAAAAACAGCCCCACAGGCAATAGCCTGTGGGGCTGTTTTTGCTTATTCTGCTCGGATGCACCGCACGGTCAGGCGGCTCTTTCCGCCGTAGGTGCAGGTGAACAGGGTGAGATCCCATTGGCTGTCGGTCATCTCAGCCACGGCATCACCGGCCAGGGTCTCCGTCTGGACCACGGTGTAGTCGTGGACGCCGCCGTCGGCGTCCGTCAGGCGGATCAGATCCCCCGGCCGCAGGGCAGACAGCTTGGCGAAGTGCTGCCGGTAGTTGTGGGCGGCGATGACCAGCCCCCCGCCCTCCACGCTGCCGGCGTAGCGGCAGGGGGACAGCTTCAGCGCCCCGTCAGTCAGGTCGCGGCGCACGGGCAGCTCCAGCTCCAGGGCGGGGATGGACAGGAGACCCAGATAGACCTCCCCATTCAGGGTGATCTCCGGCTGGGCGGGCGCCTCTTCCTCCGCCGGGGGCGGGTCCTCCCGGCGCTGTTGGGCACGCTGGGCAATGGCCTGCTCCAGGGCGGGGGCCAGCTCCTGGGTGATGCGCTGGGCCTGAAGCTCCTGGCTCCGGTCATACAGCAGCAGCCCCAGGGACAGCAGGATGCACACCGTGCCCAGGGCGGTACACAGCTGCCCCAGCCGCCGCTTACTCATGGCCGTCCCTCTTCTTCAGCAGGGCGCCCGCCGCCAGCAGGAGCACGCCTGCCCCCGCCAGAACAGGCACCGGCCACTTCAGCTGCCCGGTCTGGGGCAGATCGTCGTCGGTAGAGCTGGGCTCGTCGGGCTTTTCGGGGTCTGTGGGATCGGTGGGGTCGGTGGGGTCTACCGGCCCGGGGGGATCCACCGGGTCCGGCGGGTCCACAGGGTCAGGGGGCTCCACCGGCGTGTCCGGGTCGCCGCCGGTGGAGCCGCGCTCGAACTTGGGGTAGGCGGTCACGTCGTAGTACCATGTGCCGTTCTCCCCCAGAAGGGGCGCGGACAGCAGCACCGGCGAGGCGGTGTAGGTCCGCCCGTTCACAGTGACGGACGTCCCCTCCAGCAGATAGAGCCCGGTGGACAGCCGGGTGAAGCGGGCGCGGCCCGCGCTGTCGGTGGTCTTGGCGGCCAGAGGAGCAAGGCTGTTGTCCTTGACCCAGGCGGCCAGATCGGCGGCGGCGGCCGCCCACTGGCGGCTCACCGTAAGGCCGTTGACCTGTACACCGCTGCCGGAGAAGTCCGGCAGAAGGGCGTACTGCCCGGCGGCATCTATCTCCGCCACCCGGTGGAGCTTCAGCTCCGCCCCGGGCAGGGGAAGGGTGCCGTATGCCGCGTCCACGGTGATGGCGCAGGAGGCGCCTGTGTCCACGGCGGCCAGGGCGGGGCAGCACAGGGCGAACAGCAGCAGCGCCCACCCCAGAAGGCGGAGGATATTAAGTTTTCGGCTCTTTCTCCTCATTCCGGAGGGCGCTCCCTTCTGTGGTGGGATCGGTGGGTACGCGGGGGGACTTTTGGGCCAGCCGTTTTCCGCCCCGCCGCCCCGTCAGGCGGCGCAGCAGGAGCAGCAGCAGAATGATGCCCGCTGTGGCCCCAAGGCCCACGGCAACCCAAAGGCCGTACCGGGTGTGGACGGAGCTGACGGTGTTCCGGGCCTCGTCCTCCTCGGTCTGCTGGGTATACTCCACCCGGTGCCCGCGCACCAGCAGGCGGTGGGTGTTCACCCCGTAAGGGGTGCAGGTGACCAGGGTGACCAGGTCCTCCCCGGGCACCACGTCCAGATCCTGGGTGTGGTCGGGCTCTACGGTCAGGATCTGGTCCACCTCATAGGCCAGCACCCGGTCCAGCACGTAGATGTAGAAGTGGTCCCCCAGCTGCAGCATGTCCAGATCGGTGAACAGGGCCGCCGAGGGCAGCCCCCGGTGGGCGGACAGGACGCAGTGGGTGTCCGCCCCGCCCACGGGCAGGGCGGAGCCCTGGAGGTGGCCCACCCCCTGTTCCAGCACCTCGGCAGAGGTGCCGTGGAAGATGGGCAGGTCCACAGAGATGCGGGGGATGCGGATGTAGGCCATCACCCCGTCGGCGGACAGGGAGAGCTGGGACAGGTAGTCGGCGTCCTCGTCCGGGGAGATCACGGCGAAGGCATCCGGCACCCCCTTGCCCGCCAGAGTGGCATTATAGGCGTCCGCCCGCTGGAACCACTCCGAGTAGTCCCGCTGGGGGCCCTGGATGAACTGTTGGGTATAATTGCGGATCAGCTGTTCGCTGCGCCGCCGGTTCCAAAGGTCGCTGATCAGGGGATACAGCAGCAGGGCCAGCCCGGCCAGAAAGAGCAGGGCCAGCAGCAGCCGCCCAAGTGCTTTCTTCATGGACTTCTCCTTGCGGCGTCAGATGCCCGCGCCCCCGGCGGGGGCGCGGGAAGGGGCTTACTCCCCGCGCTTGCGGCGCAGGATGACGATGGCGGCGGCAGCTGCCATCAGGGCCACGCCGCCGATGGTGAACAGGGCGGTGCCCATGCCGCCGGTGGTGGGCAGCAGGGGGGTGGTGCTGTTCTTCAGGGTGACGTCCAGCTGGTTGACATTGGCGGCGTTCACCGCGGCGCCGCCCAGCAGCAGGCGGTCGGAGTCATTCATCTCGCCCATGTTGCTGGCAGTGGACTCCAGGATGCCGGTGATGGCATCGGCAGTGCGGGCGCTGGTCAGGTTGATCTTAAAGGCGCCCTTGGGGGCATAGTAGCCGCCGGGGACGGTGGTCTCTACCATGTAGTAGGCGCCCACGTTCAGGCCCTTGATGAGGAAGTCGGCGGGCACCTCGGTGACCACGCCGGTGCCGCCGGCGATCTCGTCGGCGGTGGCGGGGCGGTAGTAGTCGCCGTCCTTCACGAACTTGATGCCGGTGGTGTCGTCGTCAGCCAGGTCGGTATCATTGCGGTAGAAGGTGAAGCCGGCGCCGGCCAGGGCGTCGCCCTCGGTGTCGATCTTCTTCAGGGACAGGGAGAAGGT
>CAVJLQ010000128.1:5376-17279 GCA_963650435.1 Alloprevotella sp.
CCGGGTGGTGCTGGGGTCGGTGGTCTTGGCGTTGTCCGGCTCCAGGTCGGTGGCATAGGTCAGAGTGGCGCTGTTCCCAGCGTAGTTGAACACGGTGCTGTCGTCAGGGTCGGTGGGGGCGACCTTCTGGTCGGCGGAGACGGCCTCGGGCATCAGGGTGACGTGGTAGGCGATGTAGACGTCGACGGTGCCGACGGAGGAGGTGAGCTTACTGTAATCCAGCGCAAAGGTGAGCTCCTGGGTGCCGTTCTCATAGCTGCCGACAGTGGCGGTCTCGATGGCGTCGGTGATCTCGGTGCTGTTGGCGCCGTCGGTCTGATAGACCTTGGCGCTGCCGTCCACATACTGGGCGCCGGTCAGAGTATCCTTCAGGGTCAGGGTAGGCAGGTCATGGACGCCGGAGTAGGCGGGGATCTCCAGGTGGATGTAATACTCCAGATCGTCGCCCACGTTGGCGGCGGCAGAGGACTTCTAGGTGGCGCCCACGCCGCTCTCGTCCTTCACCTGCTTGTTGATGGCGGGGGCGCTGGCGTGCTTGGCGGTCATCTGGGGGTCGGCGGTGACGTCGGTGCCGCCGGCGTACACATGTACGTCGTCGCCCTTCACCCGCATGAACACGGACATGGCCTTGTAGATCTTGCTGTTGTTCACCGTGGTCTCCACCAGCAGCAGGTAATAGCCGGGCTGGAGGACCAGGGTGGCCTTCTCGTCGGCCCCGGCGGCGGCGCTGACGACCTCGCTGGCGTCAGAGGGCAGGGTGAAGCCCGCGTGGCCGGCCAGAGCGGCAGAGGCGTAGGTGCCCAGCAGATTGGCGATGCCCTCAGCATTCATCGTGGCCAGATAGGCCTCTTTGGTCATATTATTCCCGGCCATTGTGTGGACAAACGTACCAAAGTCACTGTAGAACTCGAAGGAGTTGTAGCTGGCGTCGGTATACTTGACCAGGCGGTAGGCCTTTACCGTGTCGCCTTCGGCGACTTCATTGACGGTGATGGTGCGGGCGCCGATGGCCTGTACCGCGATATTGTCGGCCAAGGTCGCCGGCACAAGGCTCATCAGGACGGCAGCCGCCAGCAGCAGGCTGCCCAGCTTGGAAAACAGTTTTTTCATGGTCGTGGTTCCTTTCTTTTTATTGCGTTGTATGTCATCGTCTCTCCCGCGGGGCGGGGGAGCGTTATAACTTATGGCCGCCTTCGCCCGCGGGGGGCAAGGCGCTTGCCTGTACAGGGCGGCCGCAGCCCCAGAAGGGCTGCCGCGCACATCATGGCCGTGCCCAGCAGGACGGGGGCATAGACCCCCGGACCGCCCACAGTGGGCAGGTCGTAGTCCGCCTCGTTGCGCACCGTAAGGGCGTACTGGCTGGTCCCGGCCAGCTGGGTCAGGGTCCACATGGGGGCGCCGGAGGGGGCGTCCGAGGTGTCGCGGACCTCTCCAGCCGCCACATGGAGCAGGATGCTCTGGGTCAGGGGCCTGTACCCCGGGGGAGCTGCGAGCTCGGTCAGCTCGTAGTCCCCCGCGGGCAGGCCAGAGAGGGAAGTCGTTCCGTCTGTGCCTGTGGTCACGGTGCCGAAATCGGCCCCGTTCCGCCGGAGCTGGAACACGGCGCCGGCCAGGGGCTCATTCAGGGCGTTGACCTTCGTCAGAACCAGCCCCATAACAGACTCGTTTGCAATGTGGGCCACCGCCGTCTCCGCGATGTCGTCATAGATCAGGGCGGAGCCCTGACGGATCACGGCGCGGTAGACCTGGTCGGTGCCCCGGTACCCCGGGGGCGCGGCCGTCTCTTTCAGGTAGTAGGTGCCGGACGGCAGGGGGTCAAAGCGGACAGTGCCGTTCTCATCGCTGACGGCAGTCTCCGCCGCCGTGGCGCAGTCGGCGTCGTAATACAGGGTGAACTCCGCCCCGGCCAGGGGGAAGTCCAGCCCGTCGGTCTTGGTAAAGATGATCTCGCCCCGGTGGGTGCCGTTGGTCACGTTCAGCTGCACCTGTGTGGCGAAGTGGGTAACGCCCTCCTCCTCCCACACGCCGGTGTCGTGCCAGGCAGCGCCGTCGCCCTCACGGTAGAGGGGGTCGGCATAGGTGACGATATAGTCGGCGTAGCCGTCGGTGTCGGCCTCGGAGTCATAGGCGGTGGAGCCGATCCAGGTCTCGCGCAGGCTGTACTGGGCGGGCAGGCCGTTCACATACAGGGGCAGGTCGTGCCAGGTATAGAGCCAGTTGTTCTCCTCGTTCAGCTGCTGGGCATACTGGCTGCCGGACAGCCTGGCGCCGTTGCGCCACAGCTCAACGGTGACGGGCTGCTCCTCTCCCGGGCTCTCCCAGTGCTTCTGGGCGGTCACTTCGGTCAGCAGCACGGAGCGGTTCTTCACCGTGAGCATGGCGCTGTCCCCGCCGGACAGCCAGCCGCCCTCCGGCGCGTCCTCCGGCCCGTCCAGCACCTGGCTGGAGAAGGAGATCAGGTCGTCGCTGGTCACCGTGATCCGCAGCCGCTGCGCCCCCTCGTAGCCGGAGGGGATGTGCTCGGTCAGGTCGTATGCGCCGGAGGTCTGTCCGGCGTAGGGGGCCAGCTTCAGATAGATGTAGCCGTTGGGGTCGCAGGTCAGCAGGCCGTCCTCCACCTCCTGGGTGTGCTCGTCGTCGGGCAGACCGTCGGAGGGGATGTAATAGGAGTAGGTGCCCGGCTTGCGGAACAGGGCCACCGCGCCGCCGTCGGCCCGGGCCACGGAGAACTGCACGCCGCCCATGCCGTCGCCGGTGAGGGAGTCCGCCTTATACAGGGTGAGCACCCCGGGCTGAACGTACAGGTTGCGCAGCTCGATGGTCTGGATGGCCGAGTCGGGCACGTCGTCGGCGTAGACCTCCGCCTGGAACTGCACTCCGCCCGCATAGGGCAGCGAACCGCCGGTGGCGTTGTCAGAGCCGCGGATGGAGTATTGGAAGGACTGCTCCCACTGGTCGGGGTCCAGATCGGTGTCGGCGATGGTGTGGCCTGCCTCGGTCAGGGTGTAGTACCGGTGGCTGCGGGCGGGCAGGGTCCACTGATAGGTGTCGGTGTCCGGGTCGTAGCTGGTGTAGCCGGTCTTGTCGGGGTCGCTTTCGTCCTCTTTGCTGTTCAGGGAGAGGATGTAGTCTGTCACGATGTCCAGATCCCGGTCGTCGCCGTCGGCCGTGTGGGTGATCTGGGCGCTCCAGTTCTCCTTGATTTTGGCCACCGCCGTGTCGTCGCCGGAGAAGGTCTTGGTCACGCTGAAGCGGGCGGACCTTGCCACCAGCACGCCGTCCACATGCCAGCCGTCGAAGTGCTCATACTTCATGGTGAACCAGCGAACGGTAAAGTTTTCCGACGTGATCTTGTCGGCGGGGATGTCCCCCCCCTCGATGGTGACGGTATAGCCGCCGGAGCGCAGGGCCGCCAGCACGGATTCATCGGAGGGAACGGAATTCAGGGACACTCCCCTGATGGGCTGCGTCTTAGAGCCGCGGATCTGGGCGTCTACCACATAGTCGGTATCCTCGTTGGTGGGCGGGGCGATGAGCAGCAGGCCGGTGGTGGGGTCGCCCCCCAGGTCGTCTGTGCCCAGCACGGGGGAGGAGTAAATGGCGTTGGTGAAATTGTGGGTGGGGGTGCCCTGAAAGCCGTTGGACATGTTGTCGCCGATCTCACAGTCCAGGCTGATGTAGAAGTTGGCCGAGTCGATGCGGCCCACGGTATCCGTAATGGTCCATACGGCGTCCAGAGTGACGGTGTCGTCCCCGTTGGCGTCATACAGGCTAAGGTCGGACATGGAGATGAAGTCGCCGGGGGAGAGCACGTTCCCCAGCTCGGTCTGCCACCCCACAAAGCGGTAGTAGAAGGTGCGGTCCTTCCAGTCGGACATCTGGGCCCGGTCCAGCTTGGCCGTGGCGTAGCTGCTGTCGGGGGAGTGGACGGTGTGGCCCGAGCCGGCGGAGGGGAACATCCGGTAGGCGGTCATGCCCAGGATGGAGCCGTCCTCCCCCACCATCTGCTTGGACGCGGGGTAGGACACATGTCCGGCGCCGGTCACGCCGATGTCCATCAGCTTGCCGCTCAGGGTGGCGTTGTAAAGGACGCTGAAGCCGTCTGGGGTGGCCGTCAGGTGGACGGGCTGGTCCATGGTGCAGGTAAAGGTGGCGGTGCCGTCGCCGTTGTCCACGGGCTGCTGCGCCAGCATCAGGCCGGTGGCGCCGTCTGTGGCGTACCACTTTACCCCGGTCCTCACGGGCAGGGTCTGGGCGGCGGTCTGCCCGTGAAAGACATATTGCGGCTCTGGAATGGAGCCTGTGTCGGAATAGGCGATCAGGTCCGGATCCAGCACAGTCAGACTGTAAAACCCGTTGTCTGCCAGCACCTGGGCGTCATCGCTGGCGGCGGAGGAGGTGAAATAGCTGCTGCTGGCGGCATCGTTGGCGGGCATATAGTACAGAGTGCTCTCTGTGCGGAAACTCACGGGGATGATATAAGTACCATCGTCCTGGCGTACGGGCGGGGCGTCTGCCCAGATGTGCTTGGGGTCGTAGGTGTCCGTGTGGGGGAAATAGAGCGCCCCGGTAAATTCGGAAGCCTGAAAGCCGAAGGCGGTATAGATGGGCTCCAGCTCGTCGGTGGTCACATAGTAGCGCTGATTTTTCCCGCCCAGCCAGGCCCGCTTTTCGGTGGTCAGTCCGCCCACCCGGTGCCACACACCGTCCACGCTGGCGTAGCAGCTGACGATGGCGCTGTCGGCGGCCCTGGCGGGGGCAGCCAGTCCGTTGGGCAGCAGGGCCGCGGAGAGACACAGCGCCAGGAAAAGGGCAAACAGGCGCTGCCCCAGGGAATATTCGGTTTTCCGTTTGGGTGCGCCCATGGCAGACTCCTTTATACATCGGCAAGGTCAGGCCTGACCTTGTGCTCTATTACAAAAATAGAGCACAATACCTTCCCGGCGTTCTGGCGGCGAGCTCCGGGACGGTACTCCCGCCGCGCCCGTCTCAGGTGGTGGTCACAAGCAGAAAGTGCGCTTGCGACTACGGTCACAAATAAGAAAACATCGGCTGGCGCGGACAAGAGCCACGACCAACCGATGCAAATCATGTATGGTTCCCGGATCGAAAAACTGCGAACGCCGCCGATGGCGGCGGGGAGATGGGGAATGAGATCGAAGCGGGAATATTTGCCTCATATCGAGCTTTGCGCATCCGCAATTTACAAAAGTGGTGCGCCAGTCCACGCTATGTAAACAGTATACTATGGGAGGTTCTATTTTTCAACGTTTTTCTTAACAAGAAATACACACATTTTTTACTAAATATAGAACTTTTTGTGAAGGATGATACGGCGTTGATACAGGGATGAATGGTACTGAAATCATACTTATAAGTAGGTATATCCTGGTCTCCTTCCTGCGGCTCAGTCTTTGCGGACCATCGGGAATAAGGAGCATTTGACCGCGTGAGGATCGGGACAATAAAAGGAGCGGCACAATGCTGTGCCGCTCCTTGGTGCTGAGATATAAAGTTGTCTTTTTGAAGGTCAGGCGTTCCCCAGATACTTCAGCGCGGAGGTCACCAGAACCTCCATGCCGATGGGCAGGGCCTCCCACTCGGGGTAGAAGGAGCCGTGATGGATGGGATAGCGGGGCTTTGCGGGGTCGTGGCAGCCCAGCCAGAAGAAGCAGGAGGGGACCTTCTCGCAGTAGAAGGAGAAATCCTCGCCGCCCAGGGCGGAGTGCTCGGGAATGACCAGGTGGTCCGGGCCCACCACGTCGCGGATGACATCCCGCACCAGCTCAAACTGCTTGGGATCGTTGACGGTGGGGGAGTAGCACATCATGTACTTGAAGTCGTAGGTGCCGCCCATGCCCTCGACAATGCCCTTGACGATATTCTCGATACGCTCGGGCATAGTGTTGCGCACGGCGGGGTTCAGGTTGCGGCAGGTGCCCTCCATCACCACCTCGTCGGCGATCACGTTATAGCGGGAGCCGCCGTTCATCTTGCCGATGGAGACCACCGCGCTGTCCAGCGGCCCCACGTTGCGGGAGACGATGGACTGAAGGGCGGCGACCACATAGGAGGCGATCATAATGGCGTCGATGCCGTTTTCCGGGGCGGAGCCGTGGCTGTTCTTACCGTGGACCGTGATAAAGAAGCGGTCGGAGGAGGCCATCATGGCGCCGTTGCGCACGGCCACATAGCCGGTGTCGTAGGCGGGCCAGACGTGCTGGCCGAATACGGCGTCCACATGGGGATTTTCCAGGCAGCCGTCGGCGATCATCTTCTTGGCGCCGGAGTCGGCGGCATTCTCCTCAGAGGGCTGGAAGAGCAGCTTGACCTTGCCGCTGAACTGATCTCTCATTTCATTGAGCACATAGGCCGCGCCCAGCAGCATGGCGGTGTGGCTGTCGTGGCCGCAGGCGTGGGCCATGCCGGGCGTCAGGGAGTGGAAGGGAAGATCGTTGTCCTCCACGACCTCCAGCGCGTCGAAGTCTGCCCGTAGACCCACGCACTTGCCCTCTCCCTTTCCTTCGATCACGGCGGTCACGCCGTAGCCGCCCACATGCTCGGTGGGCTCAAGACCCATCTCGCGCAGGGTCTTGGCGATGTAAGCTGAGGTCTCCTTCTCTTTGCCGCTGGGTTCGGGGTGCTGGTGCAGCCAAATGCGGTGTTCCTTGACTTTCTCCCAATACTTGTCAATGATCTTGCGAACTTCGGACATACGCGTTCCCCACTTTCACTCAATAATTTTCAAGCTCCAATGCGAGGGAAGCAAAGATCCTCGCACCGAGCGGGATCACACTCTCGTCTACGTCGAAATGGTCATTGTGGTGTGCGGCCTTCAGGGGCATACCGAATACAAGCTCCGTGACCTGCCCGCCGTGGGCCTGCACGTCACGCATCATGGTCGTTACGTCTTCACCTCCTCCGAAATCCACGTCGGGCAGGATCTGATCCACGCCCTCCAGGCCGGAGAGGATCTTGATCACCCGCTCCACAAGGGCCTTGTCGCAGTCTACGTTCCCTGCGCCGCCCATCAGCCGGGCCTCATAGGTGCAGCCGTACATGTCCGCCGCGGCCTGACAGACCCGGCGTGCCTCCTGCTCCATGTATTCGTTCAGCGCGGCGCTGCCGCCCCGGGTCTCGATGGCCAGCACGGCCTCTGCCGGGATGACGTTCCGCCCCGTCCCCCCGTGGAAGGTGCCCACGTTGATGCGGGTGGCCCCCTCGTGGTGGCGGGAGATGGACAGCATGCCCAGAGTGGCCGCGGCGGCCGCGGCGATGGCGTTGCGCCCCAGCTCCGGCGTTGCGCCGGCGTGGGAGGGCACGCCGTGGAACAGCGCGTCGAACTTGGTGCTGGAGAGGAAGCCGTGGCCGCTGGCGGCCACGCTGCCTACATGCAGGCCGGGCAGAAGGCCCACATGGGCGCCGAAGAAGTAGTCGCACTCCGAAAACAGGCCGGCGGCGGTCATGCTGGCCGCGCCCCGCAGCCCCTCCTCGCCGGGCTGGAACACCAGCAGGACCTTGCCCCGCAGGCGGTCGCGGTATGCGGTGAGCAGCCGGGCGGCACCGATGCCGATGGCGGCGTGGGCGTCGTGGCCGCAGGCGTGCATGCAGGCGTGGTGCACGGAGCGGAAGCCCTGGGCGCAGGGGACATGTCCGGGGTCGTCCGCCTCCTCCACGTCGTTGCAGTCGATGTCCACGCGGATGCCGATGGTGGGCCCGGGCAGCGCCCCCTCGATCACGGTCAGACAGCCGGTATAGCCCCCGCGCATGTCCTCCAGCAGGTCGTGGCGGTCACATTCGCTCTCGGCGCGCAGCCAGCAGGCCTCCAGCGTCTCCTCGTCGGGCAGGCCCAGCATCTTTTCCCGCACATGCAGCTGCCTGCCCCAGCGCACAGGAAGGCCCAGCTTTTCCAGCTCGGTGATGATGCGTGCGGTGGTGCGGAACTCCGTCCATCCGGACTCGGGATAGCGGTGGAGGTCACGGCGCAGGTCGATCAGATCTTGGGAAAACTGGGCCATATCGATGCGGTCGAATGTCATATCCCGGCCCTCCTCAGTGCGTGAGCAGGTCCAGGGCGAGCCTTGCGGTGTTGTTGAGATTCTCGATGGTGATGTACTCGGCGGTGGTGTGCACCTTGGTCATACCGGTGCCCAGGACCACGGCCTCCAGCCCCTTCTGGTTATAGATGTTGGCGTCGCTGCCGCCGCCGCCCTGGGTGACGTTGGCCTTGCAGCCCAGACGCTCGAAGGCGGCCAGCAGGGGCTTTACCGTCTCGCCCGCGGGGTCCACCCGGTAGGAGACGTAGTTGGTCACGAGCTTGCAGTCCAGCTGGGCCCCGAACTGGTCGCAGGCCTGCTGCAGGCAGGACTGGATGTGGGCGGCATGGGCGTTGAGCTTATCCAGATCGCGGGAGCGCACCTCGGCGATCATGCTGCACCGGTCGGGCACGATGTTGGTGGCGTACTCCGCTTTGATGGTGCCGATGTTGCAGGTGGTCTCGCTGTCGATGCGCAGCAGCTCCATGTGGGAGATGGCCGCGGCCATGACCTGGATGGCGCTGATGCCCTCCTCCGGGGCCAGCCCCGCGTGGGCCCGGCGGCCGATCACATCGGCAAAGATCTTGATCTGTCCGGGGGCCTCTACGATGACCTTGCCCACATCGCCGCTGGAGTCGAAGATATAGGCCCGGCGGGCCGCCAGCTGGGTGCAGTCAAAGGCCTTCGCGCCCCGCATGCCGCCCTCCTCGCCGATGGAGAAGATGATCTCCGCCGGGCGGTGGCTCAGCTTGTTTTCCAGGATCACGCGGACGGCCTCTAAAATGCCGCAGATGCCGCTCTTGTCGTCGCCGCCCAGAACGGTGGTGCCGTCGGAATAGATCACGCCGTCACGGATCGTCGGCTTGACGCCCACGCCGGGGACGACGGTGTCCATATGGGCGGAGAGCACGATGGGCTCCCCCTCGCCCGGCAGACGGGCAAAGACGTTGAAGCCGTTGGAGCCGAAGGTCTCGCCGGCGCGGTCGCAGGTCACCTCGAGCCCCAGGCCGGTGAGCACCTGGACGAGCTTTTCGCCCATCCTGCGCTCGTTGCCGCTTTCGCTGTCGATCTGTACAAACTCCAGGAATTCGTTGAGAAGGCGGGTCTCGTTGATCATCATTCTGAACTCTCCTTTCAAATCGCTGGGGCAAAATGGGCGCGCGCCCTGTTATTTTTCAGAAGGAGCGTCGGCGAAGGACGCCTCCAGAGCGGCCTTGACCGCCGCGATGTCGAAGTCCTTTTTCTTGTCCAGGGGATAGGCCTTGCGCCACTTCTTCAGGTCCTGATAGGCCACGATGCAGTCGGTGCCGGAGACGTGACTGTGGGACGAGCCGAAGTTGTCCGCCAGCACCACCAGGGGCTTGACGGGCACACCGGTGAGCCCCCGGCGGACGAACAGCCGGTTGAGGGCCACGCAGGTCTCCTCCAGCTCCGGCAGGGGGTTGGGCTCATATCGGACGTCCTTGCTGGCGGTGAACGCCCAGCGCTTGGCGTCGGCGCTGCCGGCGACGTCCAGGCCCCACCAGAAGACCTTGACCGCGTATACACAGTTTCCGCTGACATGGAGGAATCCGCAGGGTTGGACATCGCGCTTTGAGTGGACGGTCACATCGAGATAGCATTCGGCCCCCGGCCCGCCCAGCTGCTTCAGCCGTTTGGCCACCCGGGCGCAGGAGTCCTGATAGTTGCGGTGCTTGTTGATGCGGCGCTGGGCCAGCACGAACACCAGGATGCCCGCCAGAACGACGAGGCCGAAGTTGATGTAATCCTCCCACGAGTGCAGCTTCCACGCGTTGAAACCGTTTCCGGAGAACCAGTTGCCAAAGAGTTTATCCATACGCTCCCTCCATATGCAGCGCACGTTTCCCTCTCTGCTATGTACCAAAATAACACATTTCCTGCAAAAAAGAAAGGGGAGAAATGACATTCAGCAGAACGACAAAATTCGTTTCAAAATTTTGGTAACATTAAATAAAATTTCTGGAACGCGCGTCAGCTGTTAATTTTAACTTGATTTTTCCCGAAAAACATGATACTGTGTGTACACAGTGCATAATTCCAGTCCAGCAGCATGTGGGAGGGCGAGAATATTGCTGACGGAAAATATGCATATCAACTTAATCTGGAGGAGGAGAAAGCAATATGCCAGAAGTCAAACTCGCTAAGAAAACCTGGTTAGACAAATTCCTGGATATTCTCGAGCGCGCCTGCAACAAGCTTCCCGTCCCCGCGATCATGTTCATCTACCTGTTCTTCATCGTCGCCATCATCAGCTGTGTCCTCGGTCTGATGGGTGTCTCCGTGGTCAACCCCGCCACCAACGAGGTCGTGGCCGTACAGAACCCCATCTCTGAAGCGGGCCTTCTGTGGTTCCTGAAGAGCATGGTCACCAACTTCACCGGCTTCGCCCCCCTGGGCCTGGTGCTGACCATGACTCTGGCCATCGGTATGTGCGAGGAGTCCGGCCTGATCGTGGCCCTCCTGAACGACAAGCTGCGCCATGTCTCTCCCAAGCTGCTGCCCTTCGTCATCGGCTTCGTGGGAACCGTGGGCAACCTGGCCTCTGATACCGCCATGGTCGTTATCCCTCCCATCGCCGCCATCCTTTACATCGGCGCCGGCAAGCACCCCCTGGTGGGTATGATCGCCGGCTACGCGGGCGCCCAGGGCGGCTTCTCCGCCAACCTGATGATCGCCGGCACCGACGCTCTGCTGCAGGGCATCACCAACAACGTGCTGGACGGCTTCCTGGGTGAGGGCGTGTACCATGTGGACGTCACCTGTAACTGGATCTTCATGTTTGTGTCCACCTTCATGTGCTCCATCGTCATCGGTCTGGTGTGTAACCTGGTCGTGGATAAGCGCTTCGGCCAGTATGACCGCTCCAAGGCTCTGGTGGACGTCAAGCTGGAGGACGTCACCCCTGAGGAGAAGAAGGGCCTGGGCCGTGCCGGTCTGGTCATGCTGATCTATCTGGCCATCGTTCTGGTGGGCTATTTCTTCGGCCCCCTGGCCAAGATCGACCCCGAGACTGGAGCCCGCGCGCTGGTGGGCTCCCCCCTGATCTCCAACCTGATCCCCATCCTGTTCTTCTTCTTTATGCTGCCCGGCCTCGTGTTCGGCTACACCACCAAGAAGTTCCAGAGCACGAAGGACGTCAACAAGGCCATGACCCACCAGATGCAGCTCATGGGCTCCTATGTCGTGTTCTGCTTCTTCTGCGGCCAGTTCAATAACCTGTTCAACTGGACCAAGCTGGGCACTGTGTTCGCCATCTCCGGCGCTAACGCCCTGGCCAAGGCCGGCTTCACCGGCTTCGGCATGATCGTCTGCATCATCCTGCTCACCAGCTTCATCAACCTGCTGGTGCCCTCCGGCTCCGCCAAGTGGGCCATCCTCGCCCCCGTGTTCATCCCCATGCTGGTCATGCTGGGCTATCACCCCGGCTTCATCCAGCTGATCTACCGTCTGGGCGACTCTCCCACCAACGCCTTCACCCCCCTGTCCCCCAACATTTGGGTCACTCTGGGTGTTGCTCAGGCCAAGTACTACAAGGATGCCCAGATCGGCACCCTGGCCGCCGGCCTGTTCCCCATCGGCATCGCCCTGCAGATCGCCTGGATCATCATGCTGGGCATCTGGATGGTGATCGGTCTGCCCATTGGCCCCGGCGTGGGTATCGAGGTCCCCGCCGAGCTGGCTCAGCTGGTTATCCACTAAGCCGCTCCGCGCAGCAGCTGTGCTGCATTTGTACACAATAAAAAGCGCCCCGTTCACCAGCGGTGAACGGGGCGCTTTTCTATGCAGATCAGGTGGCGGCCTTTCGCTTGTAGCCGCAGTCGCAATACGGCCCGCCGGAGGCCAGGG
>CAVJLQ010000129.1:0-6473 GCA_963650435.1 Alloprevotella sp.
CCCACTCCTTCAGCCTGCTGTACGAGGTCATGAGCGGCTATCTGCGGGGCTTCGGCCTGTCCCTGGCGCCGGCGCTTCTGACCATGGCCGGCGTGTGCGGCGTCCGGATCGCGTGGGTCCGGCTGGTATTCCCCCGGTACAGCACCTTTCAGACCATTATGATGGCCTATCCCATCAGCCTGTTTACGACCACGCTGCTCATTTTTATCGCCCTGCTTTACTACCGGCCGGCAAAGCGCTTCGCCCACACGGAAGAGCCGCTGTAGCGGGTATGGTCCGCCGCCCATCCGCTGGCCGGACAAGTATTGCAGCGTTCCTGAGACTGGAGCGGGAAGAGTAAAAAATGCGGCCCATCCGTTTTTCGGATGGACCGCATTTTTCACAGGACTCACGCTTCGGGGAATACCACCACCAGCAGCATCTTGAAGCTCTCCTGGGCAAACACCGCGTGGGGCTTGCCCGCGGGCATCACCAGGCACTGGCCCTTGCCGGCCAGGTGGGGGGTACCGTCCACGGTGAACTTGCCCGTGCCCTCCAGCACGGTGACCATGGCATCACCGCCGGAGGCGTGGGTGCTGATCTCCTCCCCCTTGTCAAAGGCAAACAGGGTGATGCTCACATGGTCGTTCTGGGCCAGGGTTCGGCTGACCACCTGTCCGGGGGCGGCCTCTACCAGGCTCGCCAGATCCAGCACCTCTTCCCCGGGGATGTTCTTCATATACTTCAGTTCCATCGTTTTGTCATCCTTTCAAAACTTCCGCGGCCCGCAGAGGGCGAGCCGTTACATATGGTCCAGCAGGTCCTCCAGCTCCTCCTTGGAGAAGCGGTAGACATTGTCGCAGAACTGGCAGGTCAGCTCCGCCTGTCCCTGCTCCTCAATGAGGGCGGACAGCTCCTGCCGCCCCATAGAGATCAGCGCCCGGGTCACCCGCTCCCGGGAGCAGTAACATTTGTACTGCACCGGGTGGGTCTCCAGGATCTCCAGCTCGAAGTCCGCCAGCACGGCCCGCAGCAGGCCCTCGCCGTCCAGGCCGCCGGCCAGTGCCCCGCTCACCGGGCCCACTTGGCGGATGCCGGCCTCGATCTTGTCGATGACCTCCTCCCCCGCGCCGGGCAGCAGCTGGATCAGATAGCCCCCGGCGGCGGTGACGCTCTGGTCCGTGCCCACCAGCACCCCCAGGGCGCAGGCGGTGGGGATCTGCTCGCTCTCCACAAAGTACATGGCCAGGTCGTCGGCGATCTCGCCGGAGAACAGGCCGATGGAGCCCACATAGGGCTCCTTCAGGCCGATGTCCTTGATGACGGTGAGGGTGCCGTCGGTGCCCACGGCGCGGCCCACATCCAGCTTGCCCGGGTGCTTCTCCATCAGCTCCACATGGGGGTCCTGCACATAGCCCCGCGCATTGCCCTGGCAGTCAGAGACGGCCAGCACCGTGCCCAGGGGGCCGCCGCCCTTGATCTGCAGAGTGACGGAGCCGTTCTGCTCCTTCAGGGCGTCCCCCATCATAGAGGCGGCCATGAGGGTGCGGCCCAGGGCCGCCGTGGCCACGGGCAGCAGGGTGTGGATGTTCCGGGCCCGCTCCACCATCTGCCGGCCGCTGATGGCGGTGGCCTTAAAGCTGCCGTCAGCGGAGATGGCCCTTACGATATGATCAGACATAGCTCAGTTATCCTTTCTTGCGGCAATAAAGATCCGCTGCTCCCCCGGGACGGGGGCACGCAGCTTCCTGTCGCCGTATGCTCTGACGTCCCGGAAGCCCGCCTGGTGCAGCATCTCGGTGAGCTGCTCCGCGGTATAAGCCCGCTCCCGGTGCAGCTCCTCGCTGCGCTCCCACTGGCCGGAGCCCTCATCCAGCTGGAAGATGTCCATAAAGTAGGAGCAGATCCCGCCGCGGGGGGAGAATTCAGACCGCCACACGCAGTAGGCGTCCTCCGTCTCGTCCAGAAACACCTGTCCGTCCAGGGCCGCCAGCTTTTCTGGCGTGTTCACGTCGAACAGGAACAGCCCCCCGGGCATGAGGAACAGGTGCACCCGCTGAAAGGCCCGGGCCAGCTTTCTGGGGTCGGTGACGTAGTTGACGCTGTCCAGGCAGCACACGCAGGCGTCGATGGTGCCGTACAGGTCCAGCCTTTCCATGGGCTGGCACAGAAAGATGGGCTCGATGGGGGCGGCGCCCCAGTTTTTCTCCGCCGCCTGCGCCAGCATCTCCGGAGACAGGTCCACCCCGATCATTTCATACCCCCGCCGGGCCAGCTCCAGGGTGAGGGAGCCGGTGCCGCAGGCCAGGTCCAGCACGGTGTTCCCCGGCAGGCCCCGGCGGCGGAAGTGCTTTTCGATGTAATCGGCCCAGGCGGCGTAGTCCACGTCCCGGGTGAACTCGTCGTAGCAGCCGGCCAGAGACTGATAGCTGCCCATCAGTCCTTCTCCTTCAGGCGGGGGATCACCGTCTTATATCCCTCCGCCCCGTAGTGCAGAGAGCGGTTCACCCGGCTGATGGTGGCGGTGGAGGCCCCGGTCTTCTCCAGCACCTCGCTGTAGATCATCCCGTCGTCCAGCAGCATGGCCACGTCCATGCGCTGCTCCATGGCCTTCAGCTCGGACACGGTACACAGGTCCTGAAAGAACCGGCGGCACTCATCCTCGTTCTTCAGGGTCAGCACGGCGCGGTACAGGGTGTCGTCGCTGACCTTATCAATAAATTTGGACATATGGAGTCCCCCTTTTCGGCGATCCCGGCCCGCCGCGGCGGGCCTGTTTTTTCATTTTAGCATACTACCATATGAAAAGTAAAGGGGACGGGGCCGCCATTCACAGAAAGAGCGGAAAAACATAGGATGGCAGGCAAGGGAGGGCGGGATATGAGGAAAAAGGAACCAGTGACGCTGGACTGGCAGCGGCAGGAGCGGACCATGACGCTGGAGGGGGAGCCTGTGCTCTCCTATTCGCTGAGCTGGCCGGAGGGGGCGGGCTGTCCCCGCCTGACCCGGTATTACCGGCGGGCGGCCCAGCAGTGGCGGGCGCGGTGGGAGCGGCAGCTGTATCCCCTGGCCTGTCTGGAGCTGGCCGCCTGCCGCGCCCGCTCCCGGCCCTTCCACCCGTGGCGGTGCCAGCTGGCGGGAGAGCTGCCCCCGGCCGCGCCGGGGCTGGCCAGCGTGGTCCTTACCGCCTGCGAGACCGGCGGGAGCGGACGCTCCCGCCAGGTGACCCGGGGCGCCGTGTGGCGGCTGGCCGACGGCACTCCCCTGCCCCCGTCCATGGCTCTGCCGCCGGAATACCGAAAAAGGCGCGCCCTTCTGGCCGCGCTGGATACCGCGGCGGAGCAGCTGCGCGGCAGCGGCGAGGTCCTTCTGGACGGCGATCTGTCCCAGCGTCTGCCCCGGCTGCTGGACCGGGACAGCTTCTGGCTGGAGGAGGACGCCGCCGCCTTCCCCCTGCCCCAGTGTGCCGCCGCCCCCGCGGCGGAGGGCTGCCCCGTACTGCGCATCCCGCTGCCGCCCCCCGGCGGGGCGTCATAGCACGTTGTCCAGGGTGGCGGCCTCCTTATCGCTGAGCAGCCCCAGCTGCACGATCAGGTCCGCGTTGGCCGCGGCGTACTGCCCCCAGTCCCGGTCGGACAGGAACTGCCCCACCTGCCGAAAGGCGCGCAGGATCTGGTCGGCGTCCTCGTGGCGCATGACAGTGTGCAGATAGAAGGCGCTGTCCTGCCAGCGCTGAAAGGCGTCTCCAGTGACCGTCTCCGCCCGCTCCCACTGCTCCGCCGCCGCCAGCGCCTGGGCGCGCTCCAGCTCCGCCGCCGCCCGGTCGGTCAGGCGGCGGGCATACCACCCGTTGGCCAGGGACAGGCCCAAAAGCAGCAGCAGGATGCCGCAGGCCGCGTACAGGCGCCTCATTCCTTCTCCTCCTTCTTTACCACCACCACGCCCCCCAGCAGGTCCACCGTCATCAGAAAGACCTCGGACTGCCGGCGCAGCCCGTGCTCGGCCAGCCGCTTGTCCAGCCAGTTCCGGTCATAGCCCCGCAGCTTCAGGTTGTCCGCCAAAAGCCGGCCGTCGCTGATCACCGGCAGGGGCAGGCCGGGCTCCTGGGGGGACAGGCCCAGGCTCTGGGCGGTGGGCGGCCTCTGGGCGGCGTAGGGAAGGACGGACAGCCGCCCGTTGGTCTCTAAAATGGCGAAGTGCACGGCGGACAGGTCGCCATAGCCCTGGCAGCGCAGCTCCTCCATCAGCTCGTCCACAGTCAGACGGTTGCGGGCCATCTCCCGCTGGTCCAGCCTGCCGTTGGAAATGACCACCGACGGCCGGCCGCACAGCACCGTGCGCAGGCCCGGGCTCTTCATGGTGAGCACGGAGATCACCATGGTCAGGGACAGCAGGGTCAGGATGGGCACGACGCCGGACAGCAGGGGGATCCCGTAGTCCTGCATAGGCACCGAGGCCAGGTCGGCGATGATCAGCGACAGGACAAGCTCCGAGGGCTCCAGCTCCCCCACCTGGCGCTTGCCCATCAGCCGGATGCCGGCGATGATGATGGCGTATAGGATCACAGTGCGGGCAAATCCCGTGAACATAGGCGGACACCTCCTGTCCCTTCAGTTTCTCCGGGAGGAGAAGGGAATATCCCGCAAAATGCCCAAATTTTTCTGACGGCTGCCGTGAGATCATGGCGGGGGAAAACTTGCAATCCCGCCCAGATCTTGCTACAATAGGAAAAACTGGCGGATGTCCCCCAGATCGCGCGAAGGGGCAGAAAAGATCCGGACCCGCCCCTGCGTCCGAAACGGACTTGCAGCAGCGGATCCGGAAATAAAAAATCCACACCCAAGGTGTGGTCAAGCCTTCAGAACGTCACCGTTCGCTGGGGATCAGACGCTTCTCTTCGTAGAGCAGGTCTTCCAGGTCAGCCAGTTCGCTCCAGCGGAGCTCCATATCCATGCACATTCCTCCTTTCCTTGAATCTGACTTTATTATATCAGATCAGGGAAAATCTGCAAGAGAGAAAACCACCGAAATTCACAAAGAGTTTCATACTATTTTTATGGGAAATGAGGAAGAACTAATGGCGCATCAAACTGTGATCGTTCTGGACTTCGGCGGCCAGTACAACCAGCTCATCGCCCGGCGGGTGCGTGAGTGCGGCGTGTACTGCGAGGTAAAGCCCTACACCACCCCCCTGGAGCAGCTGAAGGCCATGGAGCCCATCGGCATCATCTTCACCGGCGGCCCCAATTCCGTGTATCTGGAGACCTCCCCCCACGTGGACCCCGAGATCTTCACCTGGGGGGTGCCCATCCTGGGCATCTGCTACGGCTGCCAGCTCATGGCCCACGGCCTTGGCGGAAGGGTGACCGAGGCCCAGGACGACTCCGCCCGGGAGTACGGCAAGACGGAGACATATTATGACAACTCCTGCAAGCTGTTCCGCGGTCTTCCTGCACAGGGCGTCTCCTGGATGAGCCACGGCGACTATATGGCCAAGGTGCCCGAGGGCTTTGCCCTGACGGCCCGCTCCGACGCCTGTCCCAATGTAGCCATCGCCGACGAGAGCCGGGGCTTCTATGGCGTGCAGTTCCACCCGGAGGTCAACCACACGGAGAATGGCATCCGCATGATCCGCAACTTCCTGTATGAGGTGTGCGGCGCCGTGGGCGACTGGACCATGGGCGACTACAAGAACACCGCCATCGCCGCCGTGCGGGAGAAGGTGGGCAGCGGCAAGGTGCTGCTGGCCCTGTCCGGCGGCGTGGATTCCTCCGTGGTGGCCGCCCTGCTGGCCGAGGCTGTGGGCAAGCAGCTGACCTGCGTGTTCGTGGATCACGGCCTGATGCGCCTGAACGAGGGGGACGAGGTGGAGGCCGCCTTCTCCAAGTGGGACATCAACTTCGTCCGGGTGGACGCCGAGGCCCGCTATCTGGCCAAGCTGGCCGGCGTGACCGAGCCGGAGCGCAAGCGCAAGATCATCGGCGAGGAGTTCATCCGCGTCTTTGAGGAAGAGGCCAAGAAGGTGGGCAAGGTGGACTTCCTGGCCCAGGGCACCATTTACCCCGACGTGATCGAGTCGGGCGCCGGCGACGCCGCCGTGATCAAGAGCCACCACAACGTGGGCGGCCTGCCGGAGCATGTGGACTTCAAGGAGATCATCGAGCCCCTGCGCCTGCTGTTCAAGGACGAGGTGCGCCAGCTGGGCCGCGAGCTGGGCCTGCCCGAGTATCTGGTCTCCCGCCAGCCCTTCCCCGGCCCCGGCCTTGCCATCCGCATCATCGGCGACATCACCAAGGACAAGGCCGATACCCTGCGCCAGGCGGACTTCATCTTCCGGGATGAGATCGCCAAGGCCCGCGAGGACAAGAACCTGAACCAGTACTTCGCCGTGCTGACCAACACCCGCTCCGTGGGCGTCATGGGCGACGGCCGCACCTACGACTACACCCTGGCCCTCCGCAGCGTCACCACCACCGACTTTATGACCGCCGACT
>CAVJLQ010000130.1:0-7579 GCA_963650435.1 Alloprevotella sp.
GTCATAGGGGGCGCAGCCCCCTGGAACCCAACCACGACCCAACGTAGTGGTCGTGGTTGGGAGAGGACGAACAGCGGAATAAACGAGCTTTCGCCGCTCCGGCGGAAGCGAGGGATATGGAGCTTGTGAGGACGAGGTGGGAGGGTTAAGATCCCTATGACATACTCCCTATTGAGCAAATACCGCTCCCAGCTCATGGGGGCCGCCATTCTGTGGGTCATGCTGTTCCACGCCCGGCCCCCGGTGCCCTTCGCCCCCCTGAACGCCCTGTTCCGGGCGGGCTTCGGCGGGGTGGACATCTTCATCGTCCTGTCCGCCGTGGGGCTGGTGTGCTCCCTGTCCCGGCGGCGGCAGGACCATGCCGCCTTTCTCTCCCGCCGGGCCGCCCGCATCCTGCCTGCCTACTTCGCCGTGATGGTGCCCTACACCCTGTACCTGATCCTGCGCGGACAGGCGGGCTGGTCGGCCCTGATCTGGAACTCCGCCCTGCTGTACTACTGGGTGCAGCCCCGGGGGGCCTTCAACTGGTATGTGGCCGGGATCATGGGCTTTTACGCCGCCACCCCCTGGTGCTTCGCCCGGTGGAAACATTCCAAGCACCGGGAGCTGCTCACCCTATGGGCCGTTCTGACGGGCCTTGCCCTGTGCCAGGTGCTGACCCACGAGGGCTATTGGCAGTACACCGACGTGTTTTTCCGCGTCCCGGTGTACTTCCTCGGGCTGCTCATGGGCTTCTATGTGGCGGAGGAGCGCCCCCTCACAGCGAAAAGCGCCCTGTTCTGGACGGGCAGCGCCCTGCTGGGGGCGGGGTACTTTTACATCCACCTGACCCGGGACTGGATCGGCTGGCCCGTCCACTTTCCGGACTGCCACCTGTTCCTGTTCACCACGGTGCCCTGCTGCCTGCTGCTGGCCCTGATGCTGGACAGGCTGCCCCTGGGCCCGCTGTCCCGGGGACTGGACTTTCTGGGCCGGCGCAGTCTGGAGATCTACCTGCTGAACGTCAGCCTCTTCTCCGCCCCGGCGGAGAGTCTGCTCCGCTGCGTCCTGCTGTTCGCGGCCAACATCGCCCTGGCCGCCGCCCTGCACCGGCTGATGGCCGCACTTACACCTTCCAAGGAGGAACATTGACATGGGAAAATTACAGCGTCTGACCGCCCGCTTTGACGAGATGGGCCGCTACGCCATGGAGGAGCTGGGCTTCTCCCGCTCCCGCCTGATGATCGACTACCTGTGGGCCTATCTGAACCACCGGTGCACCATCGCCGACTACTTCCTGTACCGGTTCTACCTGCTCAACCGCCGGGGCCGCCGGGAGTTCGTCACCCTGTTCGACATGCGGGACATCCACCGGAAGAACTCCCAGGCCATCTTCCACGAGTTCGAGGAGAAGGACCGCTTTCTGGAGGCCTTCGCCCCCTTCATCCACCGGGACTGGATCGGCCGGGTGTTCCGCAGCAGCCGTGAGGAGTTCGACGCCTTTGCCGACGCCCACCCCTACTGCATCCTGAAGCCCCGCACCGAGTCCGGCGGCGAGGGGGTGGAGCTGTGCACCATCACCCCGGAGAACCGGGAGCAGGTGTGGCAGCGGCTGGTGCAGGACGACTACATCGCCGAGTCCCTGCTGAAGCAGTGCGATGAGATGGCCTCCCTCCACCCCGGCTCCGTGAACACCGTCCGGGCCCTGACCATCAGGGGCAAGCTGGTGTCCGCCGTGCTGCGCATGGGCGTGGGCGGTGCCTTTGTGGACAACGGCTGCTCCGGCGGCATCTTCGCCGGGCTGGATGTGGACACCGGCATCGTCACCACCCAGGGGGCCGACCTGAAGGACCACCGCTTCCTGCTGCACCCCACCACGGGGATCACCATCCCCGGCTTCCATGTGCCCCAGTGGGAGCAGGTGCGCGCCACCGTGGAGCAGGCGGTGAAGCTGGCCCCCGACGCGGTGATCATCGGCTGGGACGTGGCCATCACCGCCGACGGCCCCGTGCTCATCGAGGGCAACGCCTACCCCTCCGTCCAAATCATGCAGACCGCCGGACTGGAGGGCATGAAGCGCCTGTGGTCCAATGCACTGAACGGGTGATATGTCCAAAAAAGGGAGCCTGTGCCGGCGCACAGGCTCCCTTAAACTTTTTACCTCATGTGTTTTTTCCTTTGCGCAGCACAGTGCCCGCTCTGGCTCCGGTGTGCTGTCCATCCTGAGCAGACAGCACCCCGTTCACATACACCTGATGGATCCCCCTGCACGCCTGCTGGGGCAGGTCGAACGTGGGAGCGTCCTCAATGTGCTCCGGGTCAAACAGGACAAGGTCCGCCCTCATGCCGGGCCGCAGAAGGCCGCGGTCGCCCAGGCCCAGGCGGTTCGCGGGCATCCCCGTCATTTTGGCCACGGCGGTCTCCAGGGGGATCACCCTTCTGTCTCTGGAATAGTGGCCCAGCACTCTGGCAAAGGAGCCGTACGCCCTGGGGTGGGGCTTTCCGGGCTGGTCGAGGGGATACGATTTTCCGTCCGAGCCGATCATGGTAAAGGGCTGGGCCAGGATGTACTCGATATCCTCCTCGCACATCCCGTAATGGATCTCGTCCGCGATGCCCTTGGCCCGCAGGAGCAGGTCGGCCAGCGCCTCGACAGGCGGCTGCCCCACCCGGCGGCCGATCTCCTCCATATCCAGTCCGCACATCCATGCGTCCTCCGGACACTGGGTCCAGGACACGATGATCTCATGCCAGCGGCCGATGTGGGTGGAGTCCGACTGAGCGCACAGCTTTGCCCGCAGCTCCGGGTCGCGCAGCCGCTCCAGGAAGCGGTCCATGCCGCCCTCAAAGCCCCAGTCGGGGAAGTTATTTGTGATCGTTGTCGATGTGGCGCGGTAGGGGTACTGGTCGCAGGCGACGTCCATCCCCTGCCGTCTGGCCCGCTGGATCATGGCCACCGCAGTCTTTGCGCTGACCTGCCAATCCGCCTTTGCCGTACACTTCAGATGGGATACCTGCAGCGGTGCGCCGGAGCGGCGCGCCGTTTCCAGGGCCTCCTCCAGGGCCGGGATCAGGCGGACATTCTCGTTCCTCATGTGCGTGCAGTAATATCCGCCCCAGGGCACCACACCGCTGGCGGCCTCCGCCAGCTCCTCTACGTCCGAGAACATCCCCGGCGGATAGATCAGCCCGGAGCTCAGTCCAAACGCGCCCTCCTCCATGCTCTGTTCCACCAGGGTCCGGATCGCCTTCCGCTGGGTCTCATCCGCCTTCTGGTCGGAAAAGCCCATGACCGCGATCCGGACCGTCCCGTGCCCCACCAAACAGCCGAAGTTGACCGAGGGCCGCATCTCCTCCATGCGGTCCAGGAACGTGCCGAACCCTGTCCAGTCGTAGGGCGCCGGGCCCATGTAATCCCTCAGCAGATCCAGCGTCTCCGGCTGTGCGGGGGCCATTGACATGCCGCAGTTCCCGCCGATCTCCGTCGTGATGCCCTGGAATAGCCTGCTCTCTCCCAGCGCGTACTCGGGGAGCGTTGAATCCGTGTGGCTGTGCAGGTCGATGAACCCGGGCGCCAGAGCAAGCCCCTCTGCGTCCACGGTCTGCTTTGCCGCCTGCCCCCGCAGGCGGCCCATCGCCGTTATCATGCCGCCGGTCACGCCCAGGTCGCCGTAGTACCAGGGCGCCCCTGTCCCGTCTAAAATGCGGGCGTTTTGGATCAGTATATCGTACACTGTATATTCCCCTTTCTGTTTTCCGTATTGCTGCGGCTATGCAATGCCGCCCTGTCCGTCCCAGATCTTGCGGGTCAGCTCCCCGATCAGAAGGTTCATCCGCCCCTCTTCCCCGGGCTCCAGCTTCCAGTTGCAGAAGCAGACGATGCACGGGCGCTTGGCCAGAAGGATCCCCACATCGTGGGTGATGCCGGTGTCCTCCCCGGTCTTGTGGGCGGCCAGCCCCTCCCGCGGCAGCAGCAGCGGGATCTTATTGGTGCACTGCTGCGCCAGCAGCATCTCCATCATCCGGCGGGAGGCCTCCGGGCTGACCAGGGTCCCCTGATAGATCTGCTCCAGCAGCCGCCCGATGGACGCCGCGGTGATGTAGTTGGTCTTTTTCCGCCATTCAGGCCGCTTTTCAAAGAGCTTCCGGTTCAGCTCCACGCCCTCCAGGCCCAGCCGGCAGATGTTGGCCTGGATCTTTTCTATCCCCAGCAGATCGATCAGCATATTGGTCGCCATATTGTCAGAGACCGTGATCATCAGCCAGCACAGGTCTATCGCCGTCACCTCCATCCCGGTGTGCATCAGCGTCAGCACGCCGCAGATGGGCACACGGTCCGCATCCCGGATCGGGATGCGCCGTTCCGGGTCCAATTCCCCGTCCCCGATCTGCCGGAAGAGCTCTGCCATGACGGTGAGCTTGATCACGCTGGCCGCGCACATCGGCTCGTCCGCCCGGAGGGAGAAGGTCTGCCCGGTCGTCAGATCCTTGTAGTAAAACGAGGTGCTTCCCCGCACTTCTCCCATACGCCGCACCAGTTCTTCCTGCCACAAAAGCTGTTCCATCTTGATGTTTCGCCTCCTGTCATTTTCCGCCGGACAGCGCCACCACGCCCTCCGGGGTCAATCTGCTCCCTGCCCGTCCGGCGCCGACTCTGACCAGCCCCATGTCCTCCAGCTGCTTCAACTGGCTGCGCACCTCCTGCTCGGTCAGCAGGAGCTTCACCTGCTTTGCCTCCTGACATATGGTCCGCCGTCCGATCAGCCGGCCCTCCCGGTAGCTGTTATACAGGCAGTGCAGGATAAACCTCTGCTCCTCCGTCCAGCCGGGCTGCTCCGGCGCCTTCAGCGGGACGGTCTGGCGGAGCTCCCCCGCCCGGTGCTGGTCTTTCTGTCTCAGCCTGTAGGGCAGGTCCTCCAGACAGATCTCCTTCTTCCCCAGGCATTGGAAAAACTCCACATAGTTTTTCAGCTCCCGCACATTCCCGTCCCAGTCATGCTCCATGATCCGCGCCATGACCGGCTGCGACAGCTCGAAGTCCGCGCCCACCTCCTGCTGGATGTGCCGGATCAGAAGGGGGATGTCCTCTCTGCGCTCCCGCAGGGGCGGCAGCGTCAGCCCCATGGTATTCAGACGGTAGTACAGGTCCTTCCGTATCGCCCCGTCCCGTACCATGGCCTCCATATCCACGTTCGTGGCCGCGATGATCCTTACATCCACATGGATGATCTTGGTGCCGCCCAGCCGCATCACTTCTTTTTCCTGCAGGACCCGCAGCAGCTTTACCTGGAGCGCACGGCTCATGCCCTCGATCTCGTCCAGGAACAGCGTGCCCCTGTGGGCGCACTCAAACAGTCCCAGCTTGCCGCCCTTTTTTGCCCCGGTAAATGCGCCGTTTTCGTAGCCGAACAGCTCGCTTTCCAGCAGGTTTTCCGGCATGGCCGCACAGTTGATGGCGATATACGGCCCCGACGCCCGCAGGGAGGCATTGTGGATCGCGCTGGCCAGCAGCTCCTTTCCCGTTCCGCTCTCCCCCGTGATCACGATCGCGGAATTGGTCCGGGCCATCTTCCTGGCCATGCGGCAGGTCTCCACCATCGCCTGGCTCTCGCCCACGATATCGTCAAAGGTATACTTGGCGGTGTGGCCCCGGTTGATCAGCCGCAGCCGGGCATTGTGCTGCTTGTCCTCCACATCGCTGAAGCGCTGCAGCGCCACGAACAGGCCGCGGAATTTCCCGTTGTACCAGATGGTATGGACGCTTACGTTCAGCGAGGTATCCCCATACTGCACCAGCTTGTCAAAGGATCTCTTCTGCTCCTTCTGCTCGGAATACATCCGGAAATCCAGAAAGGGCAGCGCCTCTTTATAGGGGCGGCCCACCCACTTCTTTTCCTGCAGATCCAGGATCTCCATGGCGTTTCGATTGATGCAGAAGATGTTTTCCGCCTCATTGATCCCAATGCCGCCGCCCTCCATGGCGTTGATCAGCAGGTCCACCCCCGCCTCCATCTGCAGGGATTTTCCCAGCAGCGGGCTCTCGTTGCAGTCAAAGGGGTGGAACTGGCTGGAGTAGCGGCGGAACCGCTCCGTATCCAGCACATATTCCATGTCAAGGGCCACCATCAGCTTGGTCACCGTCCGCGGCGTCAGGTGGCGGTGGCCCAGGTCGTAGACCTGCTCCACATAGGGCGGCACCAGCTGGGGCTCCCCCGGCGTGATGGCCACATGGATGTCCGGATAGTCCCGGCCGCCGGGATAGAAGGGCGTCAGGATCACGTTGTAAAGGCTGACCTTGTTCAGCGCGACTATCCCCTCCAGCGCCAGCGGCTCTGTTGAGTTGACGAACAGGCACCTGGTGTCCTTCGGGATCTTGGCGACCCGGTCGATGTCCTGCTTCCGAAAGGCCACCGTGGTGTCCACCACCGGCACGCCGAGGGGGATGCGGTCCGTGATCTCGTCCTCATAGTCGATGGAGCTGGTAGAGAGCAGATATGCATCCACATCGGACACATCCCCCGCGCTGCGGTATACCGCCGGCGTATAGATCTGGATATCCAGCTCGTCTTTTCCCACTGCCTCCTCCAGATTCGCGCGGTAGGACTGGCCTGCATTGGAATTCATCGTCATGATCGCAACTTTTTTCTTTTTCATAACCCGCTCCTTTGCGCTCAGCCCCTACCGCCCGGGATCGGTCTACTGGATGAACATATAGGCTCTGAGCAGTTCAAAATAGTCGTCGGTCTCGAACCGGATCACATTGGCAGACACCTGCTCCACGCCCGGATACCACGACGCGCGCCTGGCCTGCTTATGCTCCAGGAAATAGATCTCCATGGAAAAATGCTCCGGAAGGTCAAGGCGGCACTTGTCCCGCTGGGCCATGGCCCGGCTGGCCGCCTGCCGCAGCTCCCGCTCCACCACTCTGGGGTGGCGGGAAAATACGCCCCCCGCCTCGCCGGTATGCACCGCCACCGTGACGATATTGGGGTCCACCGCCTTCACTCTTTGGCACACCGCTTCATCCCCGGTGACCATGACCACCGGCACCCCATTGTAAAGGGCGCTGTAATAGTTCATCAGGAACTCATCTGCCAGCTGGCCGTTGAGCTTCATGTAAACGATCTTCTCCGGCTCCATGGTGTGGCAGAGGGGCGAGCCGTCCGTCCCCGCTCCGCTGTGATAGCCGGAAAGGATCGCCCCGTCAAAGCCCCGGTCGATGCCGTGCATCATAATATACGGGGTGCGCCCGGAGTTGCGGAACAGTCTGGTATATTCCGGCAGATCCTCGTGGATCACGTTGCAGGCCGTTCCGTGCCCGTCCTTGATCAGAATATCCACATCGGGGTCACTGTCATGCAGCCCTTCACTGATAGCGGCCAGCGCCCGGTCCTGCCGCTGGACGAACAGGCCGTACTCAGGGCGGCCTTTTTCTGCCTCCGCCCAATCAGTCATCCCATTGACTCCCTCAATGTCAGAACTGATAAAAACCTTCACGCTTCTTCCTCCTTCGTTTTGCACAGTTTACAATATTTTTGCTCTTACTACAAGTCTGGAGCCATCCGATCTTTTATTCAAGCAACTCTTGTGCCAACAGCAC
>CAVJLQ010000130.1:7589-14554 GCA_963650435.1 Alloprevotella sp.
CAGCACAGCCCCTCCGTTTTTCCCTTTCCCGCGGAAAATATGGCACTATCCAGCGGCCCGCCTTCATTCCGAATTGGTTGTTTGGGTGCTTCTGTTTGATTTTTGCCCCATTGATACCATTTCTCCCCATTCCCCTGCCATATGCCGGCCACCCTCCTGCGTGGAGCAAATCCAGTAAAATAGACAGATCAGAGGGGCTCTTTCTCACATTTTTTCGTTTCTTTTCATTTTCGGCCACATTGGCATACGGCTTGCTTGATATACAGGCAGTTGGAGTCAGGAGCATCATTCATCAACCTAAATCTGGCTGAGGAGGTACACTATGAAAACCACAGAAACTGCGTTAGAGAAGAAAAAATTCAAACTGCCCGACACCTATGTCATCGTCGCCCTGGTCGTCCTTTTGATGGTCGTCCTGTCCTGGATCGTTCCGCCGGGAGCCTATGAGTATGAGCGGATCGACGTAAACGGGACCATGAGAAACGTCGCCGTTGACGGCACGTTCCATTACATCGACCCCTCTGAGGCCACCCGCACCGGGCTGCTGTCCTATTTTGCTTCTTTTTACCGCGGCTGTGTCAAGGCTGCCGACATCATCTTCATCATCTTCACCTGCGCCGGCTCTTTCGGCGTTCTGGTCCAGACCGGCGCCTTCCATGCCGGTATCGGCACGCTGATCAAAAAGCTGGGCAAGAAAGAGCTTCTTCTTGTCCCCATCCTGATGTCCATCTTCGCCATCGGCGGCTCCGCCTTCGGCATGCTGACGGAGTTCTATGGCTTTATCCCGCTGATCGTCGGCCTGGGCGTGGCTATGGGATATGATGCCATGTTCGGCTTCGCCATCATCATCCTGGGCGAGTACATCGGCTTCATGGGCTCTACCCTGAACCCCTATACCGTGGCCGTCGCCCAGTCCATCGCCGGCGTGCCTCTGTATTCCGGCACCTGGTTCCGGGTCATCTGCCTGGTCACCTTCATCCTGATCTCCGTGATCTACGTTCTCCGTTACGGCAAGAAGATCAAGGACCACCCCGAGAGATCCGCCGTCTACGGCGACGAGTGCGTCCATGCCTTCAAGAAAGAGGACCTTGACCAGTATAAGATCGACGGCACCGTGATCGGCGTCGTGCTGGACGTGGTCGTCACTCTGGCCGTTCTCGCCTACGGCATGATCAAGCTGGGCTGGGGCTATCCTCAGCTGGCCGGCCTGTTCATCATGATGTCCATCGTGGCCGCGCTGATCTGCCGCTGGTCCCCCGATAAGTGGGTGAGCGTTTTCACCGGCAGCATGAAGCCCGTTATCTGGGGCGCCCTGCTGACCGGCGTTGCCCAGGGCATCGTGATCGTGATGCAGGACGCCTGCATCATGGACACCCTGATCTACTCCCTGTCCAACGTCCTGCGCCATGTGCCCAGCGTGTTCTCCGCCCAGGCCATGCTGGTGGCGCAGACCCTGTTCAACTTCCTGGTCCCCTCCGGCTCCGGCCAGGCCGCTGCCACCATGCCCATCATGGCCCCTCTGGCCGACATGGTCGGCGTCAGCCGTCAGACCGCCGTTATGGCCTTCCAGTTCGGCGACGGCCTGTCCAACCTGCTGTGGCCCACCTGCGGCATCGTCACCGTCTGCGGTCTGGGCAATATCTCCCTGCAGAAGTGGTGGAAATGGTTCATGCCCCTCTTCGGCATGATCTTCCTGGCTCAGGTGATCTTTGTCAGCATCGCAAACGTGATCTTCTGATCCTTCCTTCCGCCTGACCGATCTTCAGGGGCGCATCCCCACCTGCCTCATTTCCCCGGGGATGCGTCCCTTTCGGCGTCTTTTCGCATCTGTCTTCCCCCGCCTGCGATCTTACTTTTTGATAGGAAAGGAGCGCCGTTCAATGGCCGCTATCACACAAGCAGAATGGACTGACCTGGTCAACATCCGCCGTGAGCTCCATGCTCATCCGGAGCTGTCCGGGCATGAATACAAAACCATGGACCGGATCTGCAGCTGGCTGGACCGGTGGGATATTCCTTACGAGAAGGGCATTGCGGACACCGGCGTCGTCGCCACCCTGACCGGCGGAAAGCCCGGCCGCTGCATCGGCGTGCGCGCCGACATCGACGCCCTGCCCATTCAGGAAGAGGACCTTCTCCTGCCGTACCGCTCTCAAACGCCCGGGGTCATGCACGCCTGCGGACACGACGTCCACACCACCATCGCCCTGGGCACGGCCAAAAAGCTGCGGGAGATGCTCCCCGACCTGCCCGGCACGGTGAAATTCTTCTTCCAGCCCAACGAGGAGGACACCGGCGGCGCCGAGCGGATGATCCAGGCCGGCTGTCTGGACGATCCCCACGTTGATTTTGTCGTGGGCCTGCATGTCGATCCCACGTACCCCGCCGGCACCGTCGGGATCCGGTACGGGAAAATGTACGCGGCCTCTGACATGCTGAAGCTGAAGGTATACGGCGGCTCCTCCCACGGCGCCAAGCCCCACCAGGGCACAGACGCCATCATCACCGCCGCCGCGATCCTTATGACCGTCCAGACCCTGGTCAGCCGCAGCACCTCCCCCACCGACCCCGTCGTCTGCTCCTTCGGAACGATCCGCGGCGGCAATGTCCGCAATCAGATCGCCGACTATGTAGAGGCCGAGGGCATCCTCCGCACCACCGACCCCCAGACCCGCCAGGCCAGCAAGGACAGGCTGCAGCAGATCTGCCGTGATGTGGCGGCCGGGATGGGCGCCAGGGCCGAGCTGTGCATCCGGGAGAGCTACGGCCCGCTGATCAACACAGACCAGATCACCGACATCGTCCGCAAAAACGCGGAGGAGCTTCTGGGCCCCGACCATGTCGTTCTGGAAAAGGAGCCCGACCTCGGCACCGAAGATTTTTCCTATTTTGCCGCCGCCCGCCCCTCCTGCTTCTTCCATCTGGGCTGCGCCCCCTCTGACGGCTCCCCGGTGGCAGTGCTGCACAACTGCCGGTTCAACGTGGACGAGGCCTGCATCGCCACCGGCGTGGATATGCAGCTGAAAAACGTCTTTTCCCTGCTTGCACTATAAGGAGAACACCATGATACCAGAAGAAAAAATACGCGCCTGTATTGCCCAGGCATACAGTGAGATCGTCTCGATCCGCCGCGATCTCCACCAGCACCCCGAGCTGTCCGAGCACGAGGAGCGCACCGAGCAGGTCATCAGCGGCTGGCTCACGCGGTGGGGCATCCCCCATGTCACCGGAGTGGCGGGGCACGGCGTAGTTGGCGTCATCAGCGGCAAGGGCGCCCCCAGGCCCGCGCCCAAGTATCAGGCCGTGGCCATCCGGGCCGACATCGACGCCCTGCCCATCCAGGAGGCCGTCCCCGTGGACTATGCCTCCTGCGCCCCGGGGGTCATGCACGCCTGCGGACACGACATCCACACCTCCATGCTCCTTGGCACCGCCAAGATCTTGAAGTCGCTGGAAAACGAATTTTCCGGTTCGGTCAAGCTGTTCTTCCAGCCCTCGGAGGAGACCGTGGGCGGCGCGGATCAGATGATCAAGGCCGGCTGCCTGAAGGGCCCCGACGTGGGCGCCGTTCTGGGCTTTCATATCGCCCCGGCCTGTCCCACCGGCAGCATCCAGTTCTGCCCCGGAAAGATGAACGCGGCCACCTGCGACCTGCTGATCGATGTAGAAGGCGTCTCCTGTCACGGGGCCCATCCGGAGGGCGGCATCGACGCGATCGTCGCGGCCTCTCAGATCGTCACCGCTCTTCAGAGCATCCCGAGCCGCAACCTCGCGCCCACCAATGCGGGCATCATCACCATCGGCACCTTCCACGGGGGGACCAAGTCCAATATCGTGTCCGGGGCCGCCTCTCTCACCGGCACCATGCGTGCGCTCGACCCGAACACCATGGCCGTGCTGAAAGAGCGCTCCCGCCGCATCAGCCAGGACATCGCCTCCGGCTATGGGGCCACCGCCCACGTTACGCAGATCGACGGCTACCCCGCCCTGATCAACAGCCAATTCCTGTTTGAACAGATCCGGCCTTTGGCCGAAAGGCTGGTGGGCCGGGAGAACATCTATTATATGGAGGCGCCCAGTCTTGGCGCTGACGACTTCGCCTTCTTCTGCCAGGCATGCGACAGCCTCTATATGAATCTCGGCGTCAACTCCGGCCGCGAGGAGCACGAGCAGAAGCTGCATAATGAGCATCTCGCCCCGGACGAAAACGCAATGAAGACAGGCATCCTGATGGAGCTCATGGGTGCGCTCACCCTGCTTGAGCTTTCAGCAGAGCCCGGCGCGGACGCGCTGTAAAGGAGGCGGCAAAAATGAGATCAACTCCCCTTCTCCGGGACACGGTCGTCCGCGTGGATCTGGACGCGGTGGGCAAGAACATGCGCCTGATCCGGGAGATGTGCGGCCCCGATGTGGCCGTTATGCCCGTGGTCAAGGCCAACGGATACGGCCACGGTGCCGTCGGCATTTCCCCCACGCTGATCGCGGCCGGGGCCGCCTATCTGGCTGTCGCCACGCTCACAGAGGCCATGGAGCTGCGCCAGGCCTACCCCGACTACCCCATCTTCATTCTGGGCCATACGCCGGAACGGCTGTCCCCCATCGTGGTCGCCCAGCGCATCACGCAGACCGTGATCGACTACCGTCAGGGGCTCTCCCTGTCTGAGGCCGCCCAGGCCGCGGGGGTGACCGCAAAGGTCCACCTGAAGGTCGATTCCGGCTTCCACCGCCTCGGCATCGCCGACCCCGAGGAGCTGTACCGCATCTGCCAGCTGCCCGGCCTGGAGGTAGAAGGTATTTTTTCGCACCTGGCCCTTGTCAACGACGAGGAGAACGAAAAGCAATTCCGTATGTTCATGGACATCGTCCAGCAGCTGGAGCAGCGGGGATGTACCTTCCGGTACAAACACATCGCCGACAGCATCTCTCTGGTGGACTACCCCCAGTACCGCTTGAACATGGTCCGTCCGGGCGCCCTTGTCTACGGTCTGCGCGGCTTCCACAAGGGCTTTCTGCCCGTTGAGCAGTGCCTGACCTTTGAGACGCGCATCTCCCAGATCCACAGCGTGCGCCAGGGCGAGGGCGTGGGCTATGACTATCTCTGGCGGGCGCCCAGGGATACCCGGGTCGCCACGCTGCCCTTCGGATACTCCGACGGCTATCCCCGGAACATGCGGGATAAGGGTTATGTGACCATCCGCGGGATCAAATGCCCCATTTTGGGCGTGATCTGCATGGACCAGTGCATGGTCGACCTCTCCGAAGTCCCGGAGGACGTTCAGGCCGGCGAGCCCGCCATCATATACGGGAACGGCGAAAATAATACGATGGACATCCCGGAGGCCGCCGCTCTGGCCGGGACGAACAAAAACGAGATCGTCGCCCGCATCATGGCCAGGCCCCCCCGCGTATATGTGGGCACAGAGCACTGAACAGGCCCTTAACGCCATAAAAATGCCGCTGTTATTCCTTGACGGATAACAGCGGCATCTCTTTTTTGTCCTCTCCGCGCAGCCTGTGGCCCTCTATTCCGCGCGCTCCACCCTTACGGTCATATCGGCCCCGTCAGCGTCCTCCTCCTGGTGGGTCACCAGCACCAGCAGGGCGTCCCTTGTCTCCTGCCGGATGACCTCCAGGGTCAGCGCCCTGGTCTGACTGTCCAGCCCCTTCAGGGGCTCGTCCATGAGATAGACCCGCGCCGGGGCGGCCAGGGCCCGGGCGATGGCCACCCGGCGGCACATGCCCCCGGACAGCTCCCCCGGCCGGCGGTCCAGCCAGTCCCCCAGCCCCAGGCGGATCAGCAGCTCCCGCGCCCGCTCCGGCCCACCTGCGAGGGCCGCGTTGTCCAGCGCCGTCTCCCAGGGCAGCAGGCGATCCTCCTGAAACACCATGCTCACCGGGCCGGAGCCCTCGATTCGGCCGCTGTCCGGCTCCTCCAGCCCCGCCAGCAGCCGCAGAAGGGTGGTCTTGCCCGCCCCGGAGGGGCCCAGCACACAGCAGAAGCCCCGCTCCGGCAGCTCCAGGCTGAGGTCCCGCAGCACCGTCCGGCCGCCGTAGCTCTTGGTCACATGGTCAAGCCGCATAGTGCCACCTCCCCAGCAGACGGACGAGGCCCCGCTCCAGCAGCACGCTGATCGCCACGATCACCGCCGTCCAGGCGAAGAGCTCCTCGCTCTCCAGATACACCTTGGCCTCGTACAGGGCCCGGCCGATGCCCAGCCGCGGAGCGGCCAGCACCTCGGCGGCCACCCCCGCCTTCCAGGCAAGGCCCATCCCCGTGCGGACGGCGGCCAGGAAGAAGGGCATCACCGCGGGCAGGCGGATGTGCCGGAACACCCTGCCCGGGGACAGGCGGAACACCCGGGCCATCTCCAGCAGGGCGGGGTCGGTCTCCCGCACCCCCTGATCCACGTTGGCCCACACCACCGGCAGCACCATGAGGAAGGAGGTCACCGTGGGGATGTGCTCCTTGTTCATGAGCACGAACAGCAGGATGATAAAGGAGGCCACGGGGATGGCCCGCACGGTGCGCAGGGCGGGGGAGAGCAGGCAGTCCGCCAGCCGGGACCGGGCGGTGAGGGCCCCCAGGGCCGCCCCCAGGGCCAGGGCCAGCAAATAGCCCGTGAGGATCCGGAGCAGGGACAGGCCCACCTGCTGCCAAAAGGGCAGGGTGCACACCAGCTGCCCCAGCCGCTGGGCCACCCCGGCGGGAGAGGGCACCAGCACGTCCTTCCCCACCGCCAGCCAGCACAGCTGCCACACCAGCAGCCATACCGCACCGGCGGCTATTTTTTTGATGATCCCCTTTCCCATTTGTATCCTCCGGATGAAATATTACAATTTGTACTGGCTGCTCGTGATATTTTTTGCTCCAGAAGTTATAATTATATCCCAATTTCATTTCGTGTTTCTTTGCAGAAGAAATACCCGTGTTCCCCGCCCCCTGCGGGGGCGGGGAACACAAAAAA
>CAVJLQ010000131.1:0-17445 GCA_963650435.1 Alloprevotella sp.
TCGTCCAGTCCGCTGCAGGACAGAAAGGCAAAATCCACATAAGGGCAGACCCGCCGCAGACGGTCCTCCTCCTCCCATCGAGAGGAAAAGTCATAACTGATCAGAGCCTGTGTAGTCCTCAGTTGAGGCAGAAGGCCGTCCGTAAAGCCGTTGTTGGTAGTATGGACCAGCTGAAAACCGGAAACATAGGCCAGATCTGCTTCGTCCAGAAAAATCGGATGCTTCTGGATCACCCCGCCTCGGTTGCTGCCCATAAAGACCCGGTCGCCGTCCTTCAGGGTGACGCGGGCAAAGCCGTTCTCACCGGGATAGCTGCGGCAGTGGGATGTTCCGATCTCCTTCTCCTTCAGGGTACGCTGAACATGCTCGGCCACAGCGTCCTGTCCGAACACCCCCATAAACTGAGCTTCTGCCCCCAGCTGATGGGCATACACGGCGAAATTCAGTGCCTGTCCCCCAGGGTACATCACCCCTTCGTGCAGATACACGTCACACACATTGTCACCCAGACCAAGTACATTTACCATGAACGTTCTCCCCGCTGCTTTTCTGTATATTCAGAAGCGCACCTGACCAGGATGGGCCAGCATTTCCTCTGTCAAGGGGCACTCATAAGTACGGCCTGCCATCGCTGTTTCAAATTCTTCCCGCATTTCTGCCACAGCCTGGGGCTGCTCCAACAGGTGTACCGCTGTCAGTGCCATGATTTTAGAGGCCGTCAGCATTCCGTTAAAGCACAGCGGCCGCTTTCCCTGGGCTACCTGCTGCCAGGAATGGCCCGGGGTGTCCTTGGCGTAGCACGCTGTGGTCACCTGCACTGTCGGAGTAAACCAACTGACATCGCACACATCTGTGGAGCCGTACTTGGCGTGCTCGATCTCCGTATAGGGATACAGAACATCATTGATGACCTTTCCCCGGATCTGAGGTATCAGCTCCCGTGCGGTCTTTCCGTATAAATACTGCAGATTGCTGCAGGTGCTGTCCTCGGCCCCCTCAGGGAACGTCTTGTGTATCTCCGCACAGAAATCCAAATCTTCCTGCGTATAGGGTGTTGTGCCCACTTGAACGAACTTGTCATAGGCGATCCGCTCCAGCGTGCGGTTGGGGACCAGCTCGGACAGGCCGCCCTCGTAGATCACTTCTACCCGAGTGCGGCTCATCATTGCGGCACCCCGTGCGATCTCTTCCACCCACTGGGCGGCAGCCACGGCCTTTTTGTGGGTGTAGGCGCGGATGTTGTATACCATCTCAGCGTGATCCTGGATCACATTGGGTGCGGGCCCTCCCGCATTGGTCACAGCGTAGTTGATGCACACATCCCGCTCTACATGACCGCGCAGGTAGTTGGAACCTACTCCGGTCAGTTCAGTGGCCTCCAGCGCATTACGGCCTAAGTGCCCCTGAGAGGCGGAATGGGCCGCGATGCCATAGAAGCGGATCCGCAGATTCTGGATCGCCATAAAGTTCATGGACCACACATTGTTGTCATCACAGGGGTGCCAGGTAATGGCACAGGCGGCATCATCGAACAGTCCTGCCTTCGCCATATAGATCTTACCTTCGCCGCCCTCCTCCGCCGGGCAGCCGTAGAAGCGGATCGTACCAGGCAAGTTGTGCTTTACCATATATTCCCGCGCTGCTATGGCAGCTGCCGCTGCAGATGTGCCCAGGATATGGTGGCAGCACCCGTGTCCGGGGGCCCCCTCTTCTATCGGCCTGTGTTCCGCCACGCCCGCCTCCTGGCTCAATGCCGGCAGTGCATCGTACTCTCCCAGAAAACCGATCACCGGCGTTCCTTCGCCTGCGGTGGCCACAAATGCCGTATCCAATCCAGCCACACCGCGCTGTACCTGAAAGCCGTGCTTTTCCAGCATCGTACACAGCACCTCTGCAGACCGATGCTCCTGAAAACAAGTTTCAGCGTAGCCCCAGATAGCGGTCGCTGCGGCAATATATTCCTCTCTGCCTGCCTCGATCCCGTCGATCAATATCTGCTTTTCCTGATCCATACTGATATCATTTCCTTTCCGCAGCGAACAAGGTCCCGCTGCACACACAGTTTCCTATGTATCCTGACATCCCCCGCACAAATGACATGCCACAAAATGGCCAGGACTGACCTCCGTCAGCGGCGGAGCCTCTTTCCGGCACACATCTGCGGCGTTCGGACAGCGAAGATGAAAGTGGCACCCCGGCGGCGGTGCAGCAGGGTTCGGCACATCTCCCTGCAGGATGATACGGTTCCTGTGCCGCTCGGGATCAGGGATCGGGATGGCCGAAAGCAGGGCCTTCGTATATGGGTGCAGCGTCCTGCCATAAAGTTCGTCTTTGTCTGCCAGTTCCACAATGCGTCCCAAATACATGACCGCGACCCTATTGCAGATGTGATGTACGACCGACAGGTCGTGAGAGATAAAAATATAGGTCAGGTCAAACTGCTTTTTCAGCTGATCCATCAAATTGAGCACCTGCGCACGAACAGATACATCCAGCGCGCTGACCGGCTCGTCACAGATGATCAGTTTCGGTCCTGTGGCCAAAGCCCGTGCAATACCGATCCGCTGCCGCTGGCCGCCGGAGAACTCATGGGGGAAGCGACTGATGTAGCTGCGGTTGATCCCTACCATGTCCATCAGACGGTATATCTCCTCCGTTTGGGCCGCGTCTGTCAGCTCTGGACGGAACAGCTCCAAAGGCTCTCTCAGCAGCTCGCCCACCGTCATGCGCGGGTTCAGCGAGGCACCGGGATCCTGAAAAATGATCTGCATATCCCGGCGCTTTTTCCGCATCTCCTCCCGAGACAGGGCACGGACATTCTCGCCCTCAAAAATGATCTCTCCCTGCGTAGCGTCGATCAGCCGCAGGATCGAGCGCCCCAGCGTAGACTTTCCGCACCCGCTCTCGCCAACGATACCCAGTATTTCTCCTTTTTGTAGCTGAAACGAGACGCCGTCCACCGCCTTTACCACCCGCTTCGGCCCGGACAAGATGCCGCCCTTTGTGGTATAATATTTTTTTAGATCTCTGACCTCCAGCAATATATCAGACATGGAGCGTCCCCTCCCCTCCTGCAGCATCATACCGGAAGCAGCGCACTTGTCGTTCCCCCACCCTGTAGAGGGGGGGCATCGCGGTCTTGCACCGCTCCTGCGCATAGGGACACCGCGGCCAGAAGCGGCAGCCCGCAGGCAGGTCATATAAGCTGGGCACGGCCCCCTTGATCACATAGAGGGACTCCTGCTTTTCGTCCATTCGGGGAAGCGCCTTCATCAGGCCCTGGGTGTAGGGATGCAGCGGTTTGGCAAACAAGCTGCGGACATCGCTGTACTCCATGACCATTCCCGCATACATGACCAGTACATTGTCGCTCATCTCCGCTACCACGCCAAGATCGTGAGTGATCATCATCGTCGCGGTGTTCAGTCGATCCTTCAGGCTGCGCATAAGGTCCAGTATCTGCGCCTGGATCGTCACATCCAAAGCCGTAGTCGGTTCATCGGCGATCAGCAGCTCCGGGTCACAAGCGAGGGCCATTGCGATCATGATCCGCTGGCGCATACCGCCGCTGAGCTCATGTGGATACTCATTCACCCGTTTTTCCGGTGCAGGAATATTCACCAGTCTCAACATCTCAACGGCCTTTTCCTTCGCCGCCCGTTTAGACATCTTCTCGTGCCTGCGTATCATTTCACTGATCTGCCAGCCCACAGTATAGACCGGATTGAGACTGGTCATGGGCTCCTGAAATATCATTGCGATCTCTTTTCCGCGGATCTCGGATATCATATCTGCCGGGAGGTGAGTGATATCCCGGCCCTTGAAGCGGATAGATCCGTCTACAATACGCCCTTTAGGCGGCAACAGGTGCAGGATCGATAGGGATGTCACGCTCTTCCCGCAGCCGCTTTCGCCCACAATGCCCAGAGTCTCCCCTCTGTGCAGGACAAAATCTATACCGTCAACCGCCGGGACCTGTCCTCTCTGATCTTGAAAATAGGTCTTAAGCCCGGAGACCTCCAATAAAATTTCTTTTTCTTCCATAGACATCCTCCAGTTTGCCCGCTGTCCCGCCGATAGGTGAAAAATGATCTCTCTGCATCCCTTGCAGGATGCAGAGAGATGCATTCAGATCGCCGATTTGCAGTTTTGGACACTCGATCAGGCCAGTTTCCAGGTCCAGACCTCATAGTTATACCAAATGAAGTCCTCCAGGGGGATCTGAGTGATACGCTTGGAATAAGCGCGCAGATCGTTCTGATGATACAGCCAAATGTAGGGCTGATTGTCTACCAGAGCCTGCTGATAAGCATCGAACGCCTCTTTCCGGCCGGCGTAGTCAGCCAGGGAGTTGCCCTTAGACACCAAATCATACCACTTGCTGTCCGTCAGCAGGGAATAGTTCTGCGCGCTGCCCGGCTTGACGATGACCGCGCTCTCGCTCGGGTCGATATTGGAGCCGCCGCCCAGCAGGCCGAGATCAAAGTCACCATTTCGCATCATTTCCAACAGGGTAGCAAAATCATAAGTTTCGATCTTCACATCGATCCCGATGTCCTTCAGGTTCTGCTGGATGATCAGCGCGGACTGCTCCCGCACCTGGTTGCCCTGGGGCACGATCAAGCGATAGGTACGGCCAAAATCAAAGCCCGCTGTCTCCAGCATCTGCTTAGCGGCTTCAGGGTCATAGGTATTGCCGACCAGAGCACTGTTATAATAGGGATGATACTTGGGCATAGGACCGACAGCTACCTGGCCCTCGCCAGCCATCAGCTGATCCACCATCAACTGCTTGTTGATGGCCTTATCAAAGGCGATGCGCACATCACGATCCTGGAAGGTCGCGTTGCCCTCGGACAGGTTGAACTCCATGTACTGATAGGAATAAGACTCTACAGACTGTGCATTCAGGCCATCGCTGTTTTTCACAGTCTCCCAGTCGGCCAGAGGGATGCTGCCGGCACCGACCACGTCAATGTCGCCGTTCAGCAGGCCTGCGGTCAGGCTGGCTGCGGGCACGACCTTGATCACAAAGGTCTTGAAATCAGGGCAGCCCAGATAATAGTCCTCATTCGCGGTCAGTTCCAGCTCCTCGCCGGCGGTGTCGCGCACATACTTGAAGGGGCCCGCACCCACAGGGGAACTCCAGAAGTCAGAGGTGTTGATATCGGCATAGTCGCCGGTATCCAGCAGATGCTTGGGCAGGATGTAGAGGAAGCTGCACAGCTGGGACAGGATCGTGCCCTCGTCCTTCGGGGTCTTAAAGCCGATCTTCACGGTGTGCTCGTCCAGCGCCTCCACCTGCACATCGTCCGCATTGGCGCTCATGCCGTTATCATCGGTGCCCGCCACGTCGACAAACTTGGAGCGGTAATAGTTGTCCATCTTCTCGTTGGTCACAGCCTTCAAGGTGAACACCACATCGTCGGCCGTAAGAGGCTGGCCGTCCTGCCATTTGGCGTTGGGGTTCAGATAGAAGGTCATGCTGGTGTTGTCCTCAGACATCTCCCACTTTTCAGCCAGGCGGGGCAGATACTCGCCGTCGTGGGTGCAGCTGACCATCCGTTCAAACATCTGGTCCGCCACACAGTGTCCGTAGTTACCGGAGGTATTGTAGATATTCAGAGTGTTCCATGTAGAGATAATGGCCATGGTGACTACTTCGTTTTTGGGACCGGACGTTTGCGTAGAGGAAGTCGCTCCCGAAGTGGCAGAACCGGGAGTATTCGTCTTTTGCCCGCAGCCGGACAGCACCAGCGACATCACCAATAGGGCTGACAACAGGGCATGGATTCGCTTTTTCATGTCTAATAGCTCCTTTTCTATAATTTGACCGGCAGATCTCTTGATAAGATCTATCCGCTCTTTAGACTGCTCTTCCCCATCTCATTCTTCGGCATTCCGTATGTCCCGTACAAAAGAACTCAAGTGGGTCAAAGCCGTCCGATTCACTGAAGAGAGGTCTTGGGATCCAGCGCGTCGCGCAGACCGTTTCCCACAAAATTGATACACAAAATAGTGATCACCAACGCCAGTCCCGGCGGCAGCCACATCCACTGGCAGCTTTTTAGGATCGTAATGGACTGCGCGTTATACAGCATATTGCCCCAGGATGCAGCGGGCATCTGCACGCCCATGCCCAAAAAACTCAGGGAGGACTCAAGCAAGATCGCTGAAGCAATACGGAATGTGATGGAGATGAAGATCGGGGCGATCGCATTTGGCAGGATGTACCGCCGTATGATCACACCATCCCGCTGGCCGATAGCCCGGCCGCCCTCAATATAGTCCTTCTCCCGCACCGCCAGCACCGTACCGAAGATCTGCCGCGCAAACTTCGTCCAGCCCAAAACGCCGATGACCACTGTCACCGTGACGATAGACGGCCCAAACATAGACACCAGAAACAAAATCAAGATCGTAGATGGAATGGTCATAAAAACATCCGTCGTGCGCATAACGATCGTTTCGATCCATCCCCGGTAAAAGGCCGCCAGTAGGCCAAGAGGGATACCGATGACCACACTGATCAGGGTACTGACCACGCCTACAAACAGGGATACCCTTCCGCCGTAAAGAAGCCGGGTCAGCACATCGCGCCCTGTGGTATCCGTGCCCAGAAGGTGCTGCGCGCTGGGCGGCGCGTTGAAGGCCACCACATCGATCTGCGCCTCGTCATAGGGCATCAACGGCGGCAGGACCAGCACCGCCACCACGATCAGGCAAAGTACGATCAGTCCCAAAACAGCCAGACGATTCTGGCGGAAGCGTTTCAAGAAATTTAGCCGTTCCGTTTTCTTTTGCGTCATATCTCACACCCCCGTCAATTGTGCCGAATACGGGGATCCAGAACACCATACAGCAGGTCTGTAAGCAGATTGAATACCAGGACCGCCAGTGCCGTAATGACCGTTACCCCCATGATCACCGGGTAGTCCCGGGAGTTGATGGACTTCAGCATTAGATTTCCCAGCCCCGGCCAGGAAAAAACCTGTTCCGTAATGACCGCGCCGCCCATCAGCAGAGGGATCTCCATACCAAGATAGGTCACCACCGGGATCAGCGAGTTGCGCAGGATATGGAATATCACTACCGACCGCTCCCGCAGTCCCTTCGCCCGCGCGGTGCGAACATAATCTTCGCCGCTGACCTCCAGCATGCTGCTGCGGATATACTGGATCAGGCTGCCCACCAGCGTACTGCCCAGAACGCAGGATGGCATGATCAGGTGGCGCAGCAACGAGAGCAGGTTGGCGCTCTTCCCCGTGTCATACATACCGCCGATCGGCAGCCACCCCAAATGTACAGAAAAAATACTCAGCATGACCAGGGCGAGGAAAAAGCTGGGCGTAGACGTAGACAGGAAAGAGAACACGGAAGCCACCGTATCCCACACCCCATTCTGATGCCGGGCTGACTGCACGCCCAGCGGGAACGCAATGATGCAGGCCACGATCACAGAAGAGAATGTCAGCAGTACCGTGGGCCAGAGCGCCGTCATCAGCATGGACATGACCGCGCCCCCTGTGCGGTAGGAGTACCCCAGATTCCCCGTCATGAAATTCTTCATCCAGGAGAAATACTGTATGAAAAACGGCTGGTCCAGGCCGAGTTCAGCCGCTTTCCGCGCTACCTCTGCTTCTGAGATATTCGGATCGCTGAGCAGCAGCTCCAACGGGCTTCCAGTGGCGTTGTAGCACAACAGGAAGACCAGCAGGGTGATCCCAAGAAATGTGGGAATGGAAATCAGCAGACGTTTTACCACATATCGTTTCATACCGTACCTCCTTGTCCCACAGAGATATGCGCAGTCTTCTGTGCCCCTTTTGCATTTCTCTTGCCCCCGTATGCAGCATCGGGTCAAAAGAAGTCAATGCATTTTTCCATATCGTCATAGTATAGTAGATGTCGTATTATAACATCATATTCGATATGCCGATTATAGCACAAGAAATTTTCCATTGCAATAGCTTTTTAGAATTTTTGATCTTCCCATCCTGCATTTTCGCAGACACCCTAAGGGAGGGCTTCTTTGACAAGCAGGGCCTGATGAGGCATCGGGCCCTGCGGATGTCGTTCTTCTGTTTTGCAAAATATTTCATACTTGAATCAAGTCTATTTCAAGTTGTTACGTTCATTTCATGGTTAATCTAAGTACAAATCAAGTTTGTACGGAGGTTCTCCATGAAGCGCGATAAGCATTTAGGTATCACGATCACCAGTGAGCTGCACCGCAAGCTGGTTTATATCTCTGCCTACGAGGGCCGCTCCATGAGCGGCCAGATCCTGCACCTGATCCAGTGCTGTGTGCGGGACTTTGAAAAGGAGCATGGCCCCATCGAGGAGCCGGAGAAATGAACCCCGGCGCGGCGCTGCTGGACCTGCTCTTTCCCCGGAAGTGCCCCTTTTGCCAGCGGCTGGTGGAGGGGGACGCCCTGCTGTGCCCGGACTGCCAGCGCACCCTGCCCTGGCTGACGGAAAAGGCGGCGGAGCGCAGCCCGGAATTTCTGAAGCTGTGCGTCTCTCCCCTGCGGTACAAGGGGCCGGTGGCGGAGAGCATCCACCGCTATAAGTTCTCCGGACGGCGCAATTATGCCGCCGCCTACGGGGCGCTGATGGCCCAGTGCGTACTGGACCACCCGGACGCGACCTTCGATCTGCTGTCCTGGGCGCCCCTCAGCCGCAGGCGCCTGCGCCAGCGGGGCTATGACCAGGCGGAGCTGCTGGCCCGGGCAGTGGGCGGAAACCTGGGCGTCCCCGCTACGCCCCTGCTGGTCAAGGTCCGGGACATCCCCGCCCAGTCCGGCCTTTCGGAGCAGGCCGCCCGCCGGGCCAACGTTCTGGGGGCCTATGAGCTGCTGCCCGGCGCCGAGGTGAAGGGCCGCAGCATCCTGCTGGCGGACGACGTGGTCACCTCCGGCGCCACCCTGTCGGAGTGCGCCCGGGTGCTGCTGACCGCCGGCGCGGCCCAGGTCTGCGCCGTCACCCTGGCACAGGCCGGACAGTCCCGCTGAGATCTGCCGAAAAACCGGGAATTTTCCGGTTGAAAAGCGGAGCCATAGCGGATATAATAAACAGGAGCGATCTCTCCTATCAAAATTTTTTACAAGGTGGATCTATGATATGAGCATTATTGGGAAAGACATCGGTATCGACCTGGGTACCGCTTCCGTTCTGGTCTACATCAAGGGCAAGGGCGTTGTGCTGCGTGAGCCCTCTGTGGTGGCCATGGACAAAAATACCGGCAAGCTGCTGAGCGTGGGGGCCGAGGCCGAGGCCATGCTGGGCCGCACCCCCGGCAACATCGTGGCCATGCGCCCCCTGCGGGACGGCGTGATCTCCGACTATGACATGACCGAGCGGATGCTGAAGGAGTTCATCAAAAAGACCACCACCTTCTCTCTGTTCAAGCCCCGCCTGCTGATCTGCGTGCCCTCCGGCATCACCGAGGTAGAGGAGCGCGCCGTGATCGACGCCGGCATCCAGGCCGGCGCCCGCCGGGCCTATCTGATCGAGGAGCCCGTGGCCGCCGCCATCGGCGCCGGCATCGACATCACCAAGCCCGACGGCCACATGATCGTGGACATCGGCGGCGGCACCGCCGACATCGCCGTGATCTCCCTGGGCGGCGTGGTGGAGTCCGCCTCCATCAAGACCGCCGGCGACAAGTTCGACGAGGCCGTGGTGAAATATGTCCGCCGCAAGCACAACGTGCTCATCGGCGACCGCACTGCCGAGGAGATGAAGAAGACCATCGGCTGCGTGTTCCCCCGCCCTGAGGAGGTCACCATGGAGGTGAAGGGCCGCTGCCTGCTCACCGGTCTGCCCCGTGTGTTCTCCGTCACCTCCAACGAGATGATCGAGGCCTTTGAAGAGGTCACCGGCCGGATCCTGGAGGCCATCCACGCCGTGCTGGAGCGCACTCCGCCGGAGCTGGTGGCCGACATCTCCACCAACGGCATCGTGATGACCGGCGGCGGCTCTCTGGTGTGGGGCTTTGACAAGCTGGTGGAATCCAACACCGGCATCGAGACCCATGTGGCCGACGACGCCATCTCCTGCGTGGCCTACGGCACGGGCAAGAGCCTGGACAGCCTGGACCAGATGCAGGACGGCACCATGAACCTGTCCCGCCGCAAGCAGATGAACTACTAAAAACGAAGTCAAAAGCCCCACCCTGTAAAGGGTGGGGCTTTTATAGTTCTTCCTTCTTCTTTCCTGTAAAGGGCGGGCTTTATTATTTTCTATTCTCCCCTATTTCAGGAACCGTTTGATCCACCGCAGCTTCTCCCCGCTGTAGGGGTGGTAGCGCATGGGCAGGTCCAGCCAGTTGGCCTTTTTCAGCACGCTGCGATAGTGGGTAAAGGTGTCGAAGCTCTGCTTTCCGTGGTAGCTGCCCATGCCGCTGTTCCCCACGCCGCCGAAGGGCAGCCCGGAGCAGGCCAGGTGGACGATGGTGTCGTTGACGCAGCCGCCGCCGAAGCTGCACCGGTCAAAGATCTCCCGCTCCATTTCCCTCTCCCGGGTGAACAGGTACAGGGCCAGAGGCTTGGGCCTGTCTTGGATGAAGCGGACGACCTCCTCCCGCTCCTGCCAGCAGAGCATGGGCAGGATGGGGGCGAAGATCTCCTCCTGCATCACCGGGGCGTCCGGGTCGGTCTCGTCCAGCAGGGTGGGGGCGATGAAACGCCGGGCGGCGTCCGTCCCTCCCCCGATCAGGATGGGCTGCCCCGCCAGCAGGCCGCTGGCCCGCTGAAAGTGCTTGTCGTTGATGATGCGGGGCATCTCTCCAAGATCCCCGCCGGGGAAGAACTCCTCCAGCGCCCGGCGGTACTCCCGGACAAAGGCGTCCTTCACCCCCCGGTGGAGCAGCAGATAGTCCGGGGCCACGCAGGTCTGTCCGGCGTTGAGCACCTTGCCGAAGGCGATGCGCCGGGCGGCCAGGGGAATGTCAGCCGTGGCGTCCACGATCACCGGGCTCTTGCCCCCCAGCTCCAGGGTCACGGGGGTCAGGTCTTTCGCCGCGGCGGCCATGACCTCCCGCCCCACGGCGGGGCTGCCGGTGAAGAAGATATAGTCGAAGGGCTGCTCCAGAAGGGCCCGGTTCTCCGCCCTGCCGCCCTCTACCACGGCCACGAACTCCGGCAGGAAGATCTCCCCCAGCAGCGCTGCGATGGCGGCGGAGCTGGCCGGGGCGTAGGCCGATGGCTTCACTATGACGCAGCTGCCCGCGGCGATGGCCCCGATCAGCGGGATCAGGCACAGCTGCACCGGGTAGTTCCACGGGGCCATGATGAGCACGCAGCCGTAGGGCTCCGGCAGGATCTCCCCCCTCGACGGAAACTGGGCCATGGGCATGGCCACGCGCCGGGGCCGCATCCAGCCCTCGAAGTGGTTCAGCTGGAAGCGCAGCTCCTCCAGCACCATCCCCGTCTCGGTGAAGTAGCTCTCCGCCGGGGCCTTGTTCAGGTCGGCCAGCAGGGCGGCGTTCAGTTCCTCCTCGTGCTCCCGCAGGGCGGCACGCAAACGCTCCAGCGCCCGGCGGCGGAAGGCCGCCGGACGGGTGGCCCCGGTGTTGAAATAGGCCCGCTGGCTCTCGGTGAGCTGTCGGATGTCCACAGGCATCCCTCCTGTTCTTACCGACAGTATACCACCATCCGCCGGCAAGGACAACTGAAAGGCGGCCATTCTCCCTAAAACCGGAAGCACCGCCGGCAGGTGCCGGCGGCGCTTCCGAATGTCAAAGGGAGGGTCTCGCAGGGATCTGTTGGGTATCAGTCCTGGGGTGCAAAATACTTCTTCAGGGGCTTATACAGCAGGGCGGTGATCACCAGACACAGCACCATATCCAGCATCATATAGCTGCCGTTGTAGGCGGCGGAGTAGATCCAGGGGTTGGTGAAGGTGGTGTTGAACAGCAGGGTGGGCTCATAGATGCGGTAGATAGTCACGCCGCTGATGAAGTGCACCACGAAGCGGCAGACACAGCCCACCACGGTGCCGGTGAACACGCCGCCCGGCTGCTTGCGGAAGAAGCAGGCCACACCCAGCACGCCGAAGGCCAGGACGTAGTCCATCAGCATGGAGGTGGGGCCCCAGGCATAGGCCCCGTCGAAGATCAGCTGCAGAAGGCCGTAGGCGAAGGCGGTGAGGAAGCTCTCCTTCCACCCCCACCGGGCGCAGAACAGGAAGATGGGCAGCATCCCGATACAGACGCTGCCCCCCTGGGGCAGCTCCATCAGCTTGGCATAGCTCAGCGCGGTGGCGGCGGCCACCAGGATGGCCCCCTCAGTCAGGGCCTGGATCTTTTGGTGTGACATAGGTTTTCCAGCTTTCTTTCTAAGATCAATCCCAACGATGTGCATCAAAAAACGCCCCATCGCGGCGTATGCGCAATGGGGCGTACCTTCTCCGTCCATATACTCGCATTCCTACGCCGGCATTACCCGGATCAGGTCTGAGGGACTGGAACGGCATTACGCTCCGATCTCAGCCGGCTTGCGCCAGCGCCCCTTGGAATTGTCGTCCTTATTATAGCGGCGGCCCCGCCCGCTGTCAAGAGCGCACTTGCATTCCCGCCCGCTCCGGGGTAAAATGGGGGCATCTGTGAAAAGGAGCCGATCATATGCCGCGCTGCTTTATCTATGCCGCAGGCACCTTTTACGGCCTGCGTGAGCGCCCCCGCCCCGGCGATCTTCAGATCGCCGCCGACGCCGGGCTGCTTTTGTGCCAACAGGAGGGGCTGCGCCCCGATCTGGTCATAGGGGACTTCGACTCCATGGAGCTGGAGGGCACCCCGGAGGGCTGCGTGCGCGTCCCCGTGGAGAAGGACGACACCGACACCATGCTGGCCCTCCGGGAGGGGCTGAAGCGGGGCTGCACGGAGTTCCACCTGTACGGCGGCACCGGGGGCGCCCGGCTGGACCACACCCTGGCCAACCTGCAGGGGCTGGCCTTTCTCTGCCGCCATGGGGCCAGGGGGTATCTGTACGACCGGGACTTCGTCTACACCGTTCTGGAGAACGACACCCTCATCTTGCCCCGGCAGGTGGACTGGGGACTGGTGTCCCTGTTCAGCATGGAGAGCAAAGCCGAGCACGTCACCTTAGAGGGGCTGCAATACCCCATGACCGACGGCGCCCTCACCTCCGACTTTCCCCTGGGGATCAGCAACCACTTTGCCGCGGACACCGCCCGCATCACTGTGGGAAATGGCCTGCTGCTGGCGGGCTGGCAGCTGCCGCCCCTCTCCTGAACACACAAAAAGCGCTCCCCAGTATAACTGGGGAGCGCTTTTGATCTTACGCCTCGGGCTTCAGCAGCTCGGTCAGGTCGATCTCCTCCGCGTCCCGCCACAGGCGCTCCAGGTCATAGAACTTTCGGGCCTCGTCGGTGAACACATGGACCACCACGTCGGAGAAGTCCATCAGCAGCCAGGTGCCGCCCCGGTGGCCCTCGATGTGGTGGGCCTGCTCGCCGTGCTTCTCCATGGCCTCCTCGCAGGCGTCGGACATGGCCTTGATCTGGGTGTTGGAGGTGGCGGAGCAGATCACGAAATAGTCCGCCAGAGTGGTCAGGCCCTCGGTGCGCAGCAGCTTGATATCCTGGCCCTTTTTGCTGTCCAGGGCCTTGACCAGGACAACAGCGCTCTCGTAAGAAGTCATGCTTTTTCTCCTTTTTTTCTGAATGTTCCCGGGGCCTTTACGCCGGGCCCGGGAATGATCCTATTTCCTCCGCCCGCGATGGGCGGACATTTTTATGCCGCGGGCAGGTCCTGAGAGGGGGGCGGCTCCGGGAATATCTCCCCCGGGTCGATGGGGTCGGGCAGTCCGCCGCCCGTCTCGCCCCCGGTCTCGCCGCCCTCGCCGGAGGAACTGTCCCCCGTCTGGCCGCCGGTCTCACCGCCGGTCTCTTCCCCGGTCTCGCCGCCGGAAGAGATGTCTCCGGGCTGCTCCTCCGGCTGGGAGGTGTCGCCTGTCTGTCCGGGCTGCTCCGGCTGTTCAGCCTGCTCCGGCGGCTCGGTCTGATCCGTCTTTGTGCCGCTGTCCGTCTTGCCGGAGGAGCTGTCCGTCTTGCTGCCGCCGCTGCCGGCCATTGCGGGGTCGGCCAGGGTGCCGTTGGTGACGGTAAAGCCGCCGCTCTTCAGGTGGACCACCAGCTCCAGATCGTCGGCGGTGATCTCCTTCTCATAGGGGTTCAGACCGCTGTTGACCACCTTCAGCAGCTCCGTCTCGTCCAGGGTGACCAGCGCCGCCCCCTTATAGCTGAAGCTGTCCCCCAGAGGGGCGGTGGAGAAGGACACGCCGGTCTCCGGGTCCATCCCTTTGGCCAGCTCCGCAAAGGCCAGGATATTGCCCACGGACAGGTCGGTCTTTACATTCTCCGCGAAGATCTCCACCAGGGCGGGCAGCTTCAGGAAGGTGGCGGGCTGAAGGCACTTCTTCGCCGCCGCCTTCAGGAAGTCCTGCTGGATCACCAGCCGGCCCACATCCCCCCGGGAGTGGCTGCCGTCGTTGTTCTTCCGGTGGCGGATCACCTGCATAGCGTCGTCCCCGTTCAGCAGGCGCAGGCCCGCCTTCTGGTGGATGTGCAGGTCCTGATAGGGGTCGTCGTAGTCCATGTCGAAGGGGACCTCGAATTCCACGCCGCCGATGGCGTCCACCAGCTTGCCGATGGCCTCCCACTCCACCACCACATAGAAGTCGGGGCGGATGCCCGTCAGCTTGGCCACCTGGTCCTTCAGGGCGGCCATGCCGTTCTCCACCTGGGTGGCCTTGTCCTTGCCCCGGTTGTAGTTATACACCGCGTTCAGCCGCTTGCTGGCGGTGCTCACGTTCACCATGGTGTCCCGGGGCAGATTCAGGCCCTGAATGGTCTTGGCCTTGGTGTCATAGGTCAGCAGCAGCATGGTGTCGGTCGAGCCGCTGATCACATCCCGGCCCACCACCAGGAAGGTATATACCCCCTCCCGCCGGCCGCCGTGGGCCGTCGCCTGTCCGCCAGGCTCTTCGCTGGAGGAGGGCTGGTCGATCACCGGCTCATCCGGCAGGTCGGGCACTCGTATCCACCACCGCAGGGCCAGCACCCCCGCCAGCAGCACCACGATCACGCCCAGCAGCACCCGGCAGCGGATGCGCCGCTTCCGGTCCAGCCCCGCCCACCAGAGGCGCAGCCCTGCAAGGGCCCCCTGCCCCTCCGCCGTATGATCCTCTCTTTTTCCGTGTTGGTTCTCTCTCATCATATTCAGTCCTCGATCGTCACGCCCGCGGCCAGCAGCCAGTCCCGGGCCATCAAAGTTCTTTTATGGATGGGCAGCCCCCGCTCCTCCATCTCCTGGATGGTGGTCTCCACCCCCAGCAGCAGCGCCTTGTCCAGATCCTCATAGGACAGGGCCCGCAGGCGCTCCACGCCCGCAAAGTCCCGGTTGGGCTCGATATAGTCGGCCATGTAGATGATCTTCTCCAGAAGAGTCATATCCTCCTTGGCCGTGGTGTGCCAGAAAATGGCCTGGCACACCTCCTCAGGTTCCCCAAAAACGTACTTGGCGATACATGCTCCTGTTTTGGAGTGCAGCAGCTTCACCGCCTTCTGCTCCAGCTCATCCAGCGCCACTGCGTACTTGGCGCACAGGGCGGTGTTCTCCTCCAGCGTCCAGTATTTGGTGCAGTCGTGCAGCGCTCCCGCCCGGCGGGCCAGAGTCTCATCCGCCCCCCAGCGGCGGGCCAGCCTGGCGGCCTCCTCCTCCACGCCCATCACATGGGGCACCCGCTTCTGCTTCATCATGTAGTAGGAGCAGGCCCGCAGCTCGGGCAGCTCCAGATGCTTCAAATCGGCATGGACGCCGTAAAGGCCGTTCATCAAGATGCCGCCATAGACCGCCGGCACCAGATACCGCCGTCCCAGCCCCTGATCCAGCCCCGCCCGCAGCCGGGTGGAGGAGATGTCCACCAGCCCCGGCAGGGTGATGGTGACGATCTCCGCCCCGAAGTGCTCCTTCAGATAGGCCCGCTGGGGGGCGAAGAGCTCCTCCCCGTCCTGTTCTGTGCGGCCGAAGGCGCAGATCCCCGCCAGGGCCATGATCCGTTCCGGCTCACGCCACAGGTGGAGGGTCAGGAACATGTCCGTGCCCATGAGCAGCCACAGCTTCGCCTGCGGATACTGCCGGTGCAGCTGCTCCAGCGTGTCGGCGGTGTAGCTCTTCCCCGGGCGCCGCAGCTCCAGGTCGGACACCTCCACCGTGCCGGGCATGGCCATAGCATCCGCCATCTTCGCCGTCATCTCCAGCCGCCGCTCGGGGGACGGGGTGCCCTCCGGCAGCTCCTTATGGGGGGGCAGCGCCGCGGGGATCAGGATCAGCTTGTCCAGCTTCAGGGCGGCGATGGCCGTCTTGGCCGCCTGGAAGTGGCCCAGATGGGGCGGATTGAAGGTCCCGCCGTAAATACCGATATTCATGGCAAACACCTCTGTCTCTGTATGGTTTGGGGAAGGGATCGGGCTGCTTTTATAACGTGCGGCGGGCAGATGGGGACATCCGCCCCTACGCAAAGCGTTTTTTCTGTAGGGGCCGCTGTCCTCAGCGGCCCGTCTTGGGCCAAAGGGATCAAGATCTTTCGGCAGGGGCAGCGCCCTTGCCCTACGGGGGGGCAGCGCCCCACTCATCTGGAGGTATTCAATTTCTCTTTTTGTCCGCCACCAGTACGATCTTGTCCTTCTTGTCCTTATTATGGCTTGGACGATAAAGTACGAACTTTGTTCCGATGACCTGCACCACCTCGCTGCGGGTCAGGGGGGCCAGAGCCTCCGCCGCCTCACGGGCGGACATGAGGGAGTTCTCCAGCACCCGGCCCTTGATCAGCTCCCGGGCCTCCAGGGCGTCGTTGGCCTGCTTGACCAGGTTGTCCCCGATGCCGTCCTTGCCGATGATCAGGATGGTGTCGATGCCGTTGGCCAGCCCTCTCAGCTGGGCCCGCTGCTTGCTTGTCAGTTCCATAGCTTCTCTTGATACTCCGTTCCGCGGCCTGCTCCGGCCGCTGTATTTTTACTTGTGTATTCCGCCTTTGCCCCATACCTCTTTAGACTGGCGCGGCAATCCGTTCCTCTTTGTTTCAAATGCGGATTCCCACGGCAATGACAGCAAAGTGATACCAGTCCGGAAAAGCCGCCGCTGTTACTTCTTCAGATACTCCTCCAGCTTGCCGTAAAACTCCCGCATGGCCTTACCCCGGTGGGAGATGGAGGAGCGCTCCTCCAGGCTCATCTGGGCAAAGGTCTTCTTTTTCTCCGGCACGAAGAAAACGGGGTTATAGCCAAAGCCGTCGTTGCCCATGGGGACGAAGGCGATGGTGCCGGGGCACTCCCCCCGGGCGGTGAGCACATCGCCGTTGGGGAAGCAGCAGGTGATAACGGACACGAACTTCGCCGTGCGGGGCATCTGGCCCTTCATGT
>CAVJLQ010000132.1:0-3945 GCA_963650435.1 Alloprevotella sp.
GGGTGGAGTTGGTGATGTCGATCAGGCGCTTGTGGGTGCGGCGCTCGAACTGCTCGCGGCTGTCCTTGTACTTGTGGACGGCGCGCAGAATGGTCACGACTTCCTTCTTGGTGGGCAGGGGGATCGGACCGGAGACGGTAGCGCCGGTGCGCTTGGCGGTCTCGACGATCTTCTCAGCGGACTGGTCGATCAGCTGATGGTCATAGGCCTTCAGGCGGATGCGGATCATTTCTTTCTGAGCTGCCATTTGGGTTTTCCTCCTTAATAACATACGAAAGTTGGGTCCAGCCTTCGTACGGTGAGCGCCGCTTGCACACGCTATCGTGCGTATCACTCCTGGTCACGAAAAAACCGGCTGTACAGACAGGCCGGTTTCCTCCGTACCCGGCGATATACGCCGCGGCACGAAGCGCTCAGCCGCCCGATATACGGACATACTCCGCGCAAGTTACCTCGCAGGGCGAGCAATCTTGCGCATCATCGCAGAATACGCCTTTACAGGCGCTCCGCTATCATACAACAACACTGTCGTGTGTGTCAAGGGTTTCTTTGAAATATTTTTTGCTTTTCTCCCATTTTTCCGCCGCCGGGCCGGTATCCCCCGTCCCGGCAGCAAAATGCCGCCGCGGGGGACAGCCCCCGCGGCGGCACAGCGCCGCATATGCTCACAGCTCCCGCTTTTCGATGCGCACCATCAGGGCGGTGCGGTCGTCGGTGGCCCCCTGGGGGCTGTCGGCGATCAGGGCCCGGGCCAGCTCCTTGGGGCTGTCCCCCTCGAACCGGGCGAACCGCTGCTGCAGCCACCCGTCGTCCCCGGTGCCCGTCACCCCGTCGCTGACCATCAGCACGCAGTCCCCCGGGGCCAGCTGGAGGGGCAGCTTGTCCGGCCTGGCCTCGCCTCCGGCGGACAGCCCCGCGGGCAGGGCCCCGCCGGTGAGTCGCCGCACCTGGTCCCCCCGGCGGATGTAGGTGGGGGCGGCCCCCAGCTTGTACACCGCCCCCTGGCCGGTGAAGAGGTCCACCTGTAGCAGGTCCACGGTGGTAAAGCCCCCGGCCTCCTCCCCCCGCAGGGCAAGGGCGGAGCTGACGGTGACCAGGGCGTGCTCCGTCTCCACCCCCGCCTTCAAAAACTGCTCCAGCAGGCGCACCGCCAGGGCGCTCTCCCGGTTGGCGGCGGGGCCGCTGCCCATGCCGTCGCACAGCAGCACATACAGGCTGCCGTCCGGCCCCTTGAAATAGGTGCCCACGTCGCCGCTCACCGTCTCGCCGTCCTTTTTCCGGGCGGCCACCCCGGCCACCGCCATCAGCGGCTCCTGCTGGGCCAGGGTGAGGGCGTCGCCCTCCCCCTCCTCCGCCCGCAGGGGTGCCCCCAGCAGGGCGGACAGGGCCCGCAGCTGCCGGGGCTCCTCCATCTGGCGGCAGCCCGGCCCGGACAGCTGGATGCGCAGCAGGCCCCGGCCGTCCCGGAACACCGAGGCGCTCACCCCCTCCAGTCCGGCGGAGCGCAGCCGCTGGCGCAGGCGGCGCAGGGCCTGCTGGTCGGGCACCAGCTCCTGGGACAGCTCCGCCGCCGCGCTGCCCAGCAGGTCGGACAGCTGGGCGTACTGCCGGGCCACGGCGGCCCGGCTGGCCCGCACCCGGCTGTTGTACTGCCGGCGGTACAGCAGGGCGGCCAGCTCCCGGTCCACCTCCCCCACATAGTCCCGGAAGTGGAGGCACCGGTCGGCGAACCACCCGGGGAAGTCCCCCGCCCGCCCCCGGCCCCGGGCCAGGATGGCGGGCAGGGCGTGGTTCATGGCGTCCATGGTGGTGGGATAGTTCTCCTGCCAGCAGTCCTTCCACCGGGGGCAGTCCCGGCACACCTGGGCCGCCGCCCGGCGGAAGATCATGGCGGAGTCCCCGTCGTTGTCCGGCGTGCGGAAGGCGGCGTTCACCGACTGGTACAGGCTGCGGAAGGCGGCCGCCGCCCCCTCCATCCGCTTTCGGATCAGCTGCTGGGCCTGCAGATCCGGCCCCGCCCCGGTCTGCGCCGGGGCCATCCAGGCCCCCAGGCGGCCCAGCATCCTGCCCGGCAGCAGCAGAAACAGGGTGCAGCCCGCCAGAGCCTCGTACATCACGCCCCGGGGGATCACCGCCGCCGTCCCCCACAGGGCGGCGGCCCCGCTGGCCGCGAGCCACACCGCTGCCGCCCAGATCCGGCCCCTTCCCCGGACCAGACCGGCCCCCAGGGCGGCCAGACCGTACACCGTGGCGTACAGGGGCACGCCCTTTCCCGACAGGTCCATGGCCAGCCCCAGCAGCACCCCGGTCATGGCCCCGGCGGAGCAGCCCCCCAGCCACGCGGCAGCCGCCCCCGCGGCAACGGCCAGCACCCGGCCGGCGGACAGCCCCCCGGGCAGCTCCGCCGCCCCCAGGGACATGAGCACCCCACACAGCAGAAGCAGCGCCCCCGCCCGATAGGCCAGGGACTGCGCGTCCCCCCGCCGCCCGGTGCGCACGGGCTCCAGCACCACGGCAAAGCCCCGCGCCGCCAGGGCGGTCAGCCCCACCTCGGCGGCAAAGGCCAGCACCTCCTGGCTCTGCCAGCCCCCCTGGGACAGATAGACGGACCCGGTGCAGCCGTTCATGGCCGCCGCCACCAGGGGCATGGCCCAGGGCCTCTTCATGGGCTTCCAGTCCAGAAGGGCAAAGGCCGCCGCAAAGGTGAGCACCGCCGCCGCCGCGTACCGCAGCCCCCGGGCCAGGGGCAGCAGGGCAAGATAGCCGAAGCAGGCCCCCGTCAGGGCCGCCCCGCCCAGCAGGCCTGGCCCGGCCGCCCCCACAAAGGCCACGGCGAAGGGGGCGCGCTCCCCCCAAACGCACGCCCCGGCCAGCACGGCGCACAGCAGCAGGCTGCTCATGGTCTCCGCCCCCCGCAGCAGGGCGGAGGGGGTCACCCGCACCCCGGCCTCCCCTCCGGCGCGCCACTTCATGCGGCGCAGTCTGATCTGAATGGTATCTCTGGCTGTCATAGCGGTGCCCACGACCTTCCTTTGTATAGTCCGCCCCACGTCGGGCTTTGGAAGGCCATTATATTCCACTTTCTGGGAAAATTCCGTCGTAAACCGGCGGGATGACCCGGTAAAAAGGGCTCCGGGCGGATTTCCCCTTGTAATTTGCAGGGAAATAGACTACAATGTACCCTGTAATAGGATCTATCCCCTTACGGAAAGGAAGGCGAGACCGAATGAAGCTTCAAAACGACCTGGGCGAGATCCGCATCAGCGGCGACGTATTCACTGCCGTCACCGGCAACGCGGCCACCAACTGCTATGGGGTCAAGGGCATGGCTGTGCGCTCCAAGACCGACGGACTGGTGCACCTGCTCAAGCGCGAGTCCATGGCCAAGGGCGTGAAGGTTTATTATAATGAGGACGGCACCGTCTCCATCGAATTGCATATCATCGTGGAAAACGGGGTCAACCTGATGGCGGTGTGCCGCTCCATCATGGGCGAGGTGCGCTACGTCGTCAGCAAGACCACCGGCGTAAAGGTGCAGAACGTGGATGTCTGTGTGGACTCCATGCGCTTTTAAGACCGCCCGCAGAAAGGAAACAACTGATTATGACGAAAACCGTTGACGCAGCGGTCTTCCAGCAGATGGTCATCCATGCCGCTGCCGCGATCAATGCCCAGAAGCAGGGCATCAACGACCTGAACGTGTTCCCGGTGCCGGACGGCGACACCGGCACCAATATGTCCCTGACCATCGCCGCCGCCGCCCAGGAGATGAAGAAAAAGCGCTTCGACTCCGTGGGCGCCGCCGCCGGCGCCTGTGCCTCCGCCCTGCTGCGGGGGGCCCGGGGCAACTCCGGGGTCATCCTGTCCCTGCTGTTCCGGGGGCTGGCCAAGGCCATTAAAGAGAAAGAGACCATCGACGGCCGAGATCTGGCCCTGGCCCTGGAC
>CAVJLQ010000132.1:3955-6594 GCA_963650435.1 Alloprevotella sp.
GCCCTCAAGGACAAGGAGGAGGCTGACGGCGGCGACTTCGCCGTGGCCCTGGACTACGGCGTGGCCGCCGCCTATAAGGCGGTGATGAAGCCCGCCGAGGGCACCATCCTCACCGTCTCCCGCATGTCCGCGGCCCGGGCCGCCGGCGCCGCGCGGGAGGACAACTGCTTCCAGTCCGTGCTGGAACAGGCCATCCAGGAGGGGCAGGCCGCCCTGGCCCAGACCATCAACATGAACCCCGTACTGAAGAAGGCCGGCGTGGTGGATGCCGGGGGCAAGGGCTTCCTGGTGATCCTGCAGGGCATGCTGGACGAGCTGAACGGCCTGCCCATGCCGGAGGACGACTCCCCCGCCGCCCCCGCCGACAAGGCGGAGTTCAGCACCCTGGGAGACGAGGAGATCACCTTCACCTTCGACACGGTGTTCATCGTCCGCAAGAACGAGACCACCGATCTGGACGCCTTCCGGGCCTATCTCAGCTCCATCGGCGACTGCCTGGTCATCGGCGAGGACGACGACGCCTTCAAGGTCCACGTCCACACGGACATCCCCGGCGCTGCCCTGCTGGAGGCCCAGAAGTACGGCGTGCTGGAGCTGGCCAAGATCGAGAACATGCGCACCCAGTACGAGGAGATGGCCGCCGGCAAGACCCCCCAGAGCACCGACGACCTGGACATGGCGGAGGACTCCTTCCAGAACTACACCCCCGTGTCCGAAGAGACCAGGCCCGCCAAGGCCGCGCCGGAGAAGAGGTTCGGCTTTGTGGCCGTGTGCGCCGGCAGGGGGCTGGAGGACGTGTTCCGCGACCTGGGGGTAGACGCCATCGTGGGCGGGGGCCAGACCATGAACCCCTCTACCCAGGACATCGTAAAGGCCATCGACGCCACCCCGGCGGAGATCGTCTACGTCCTGCCCAACAACAAGAACATCATCATGGCCGCCCAGCAGGCCATCCCCCTGTGTCAGGATAAGCAGGTCATCGTCATCCCCAGCAAGACCGTGCCCCAGGGCATCGCCGCCATGATGACCGTGGACCCCGACGCCCTGGTGGAGGAAAATACGGAGAACATGACCCAGGCCTTGGCCCAGGTTCGCACGGCGGAGATCACCTATGCCGCCCGGGACTCCGACTTCGGCGGCTTCGCCATCAAGCAGGGGGACTATCTGGCCCTGGAGGAGCACCAGCTCTTCGGCACCGACCGGGACCTGAACACCCTGCTGGAGCGGCTGGCCCAGTCCGAGGGGCACCAGGGGGCAGAGTTCATCTCCATCTTCTACGGCGAGGACGTGAACGAGGAGCAGGCCCAGCAGGCTCTGGAGGTCTTTACCGCCGCCTGTCCCAATGCGGAGATCACCCTGCTGCCCGGCGGACAGCCCGTCTACTACTATATGATCTCGGCGGAGTAAGCTCCGCCCGGCCGGGGGCCGCTCCCCCGGCATATGCGTCTGTAGCTCAGCAGGATAGAGCGTCCGCCTCCTAAGCGGAAGGCCAGCGGTTCGAATCCGCTCAGGCGTACCAGCTCGTCGCAAGCGACATATCGCTTGCGACGAGCTTTTTTATAAAAAAGCTCGTTGTTCGCTCATTCTGCTGCTCCTCGCTTCCAAATGCAGCCCACTTCGTTGGGCTCGCATTTGGTGGAAACGGGGGCGTACATCTTTTTTACAAACACAAGGCAAAAAGAAAGCCACGACTTTTGTCGTGGCTTTTCTTGTTGGGTCCCGTTCGCTTTGCTCACTCCACCCTTCGGTCTAAAAATGCTCGGGGTCGGCAAAGCCGCCCCTGCGCAATTGCTTTTGCTGTGCAAAAGCAATTTACGGCGCATAAGCGCCGCCGGCCAGAAGGCCGGTCTTTGGCTTCAGCCTGTCCACTTTGCTCCGGGTCGGCGCGGCCGCCAGAAGGCGGCTCTTATATTCCGTTCGCTTTGCTTGCTCCACCCTTCGGTCTTAAAATGCTCGGGGTCGGCAAAGCCGCCCCTGCGCGATCGCTTTTGCAGCTGACCCACATCTGTGATAGAATAAAAAGGCTCGATCAAAAAAATTTGAACCCGATGCAATAGATCGTCCTTCCCGTGCATTACACGGATGACAGGAGACGGAAGCCTATGCTCAGCATGCTGATGACAACTGAATACGCTCCGGCGGAGGATCGGCACGAGCTGCAGCAGCTGCTGATCCGCATTGCCGGGGGTGAGCGTGAAGCCCTCGCGGAGCTGTACCGCCGCACGCGCTCGGCGGTGTACGGTCTCGCGCTTTCCTACCTCAAAAATGCGCACGACGCCCAGGATCTCACGCAGGATGTCTATGTGCAGGTGTGGGACTGCGCGGGGCAATACCGCCCCACCGGCTCGCCCATGGGCTGGCTGCTGGCGGTCTGCCGGAATCTCTGCCTGATGCGTCTGCGGCGTGAAGAGCGCCACATTGCGCTCAGCGAGGAGGAATGGGACGCCATTCCCGCGCAGGAGCGTGGGCTAGATGCCGATGAGCGCGCCCTTTTGCAGCACGCACTGGCACAGCTCGGCGAGGAGGAGCGGCGTATCGTGCTGCTCCACGCCGTTACGGGCCTGAAGCACCGGGAGATCGCGGCGCTGCTGGAGCTGCCGCTTCCTACCGTCCTGTCGAAATATCACAGAGCATTGAAA
>CAVJLQ010000133.1:0-1913 GCA_963650435.1 Alloprevotella sp.
AACGTGACCGCAGCGCAGCCGTTGGCGGCTTTGCCGCCTTACGGATGCGGCGTGCGCCCCAGCCGGCTTGCGCCGCCCGGGGGCCCCGTTTTTTCATATCCTCGGCGGAAGTGAATTCCGCCTGCGGAAATTCTCGCCCTATGGGCTGCGAATTTACGGCGCTTACCGCGCCGCCCCATCTGCGATGGGGCCCCAAAAGAGCCCGACCTATCGCGCTTTCCGTTCCACGCTCCCGGCGCACACCGGGCTCACGCCCGCTGCGCGGCCCACAATGGTCGACGCAAAATATCGAATTTCATCCATCGCGTGGTCGTGCGCCCCAGCCGGCTTGCGCCGCCCGGGGGCCCCGTTTTTTCATATCCTCGGCGGAAGTGAATTCCGCCTGCGGAAATTCTCGCCCTATGGGCTGCGAATTTACGGCGCTTACCGCGCCGCCCCATCTGCGATGGGGCCCCAAAAGAGCCCGACCTATCGCGCTTTCCGTTCCACGCTCCCGGCGCACACCGGGCTCACGCCCGCTGCGCGGCCCACAATGGTCGACGCAAAATATCGAATTTCATCCATCGCGTGGTCGTGCGCCCCAGCCGGCTTGCGCCGCCCGGGGGCCCCGTTTTTTCATATCCTCGGCGGAAGTGAATTCCGCCTGCGGAAATTCTCGCCCTATGGGCTGCGAATTTACGGCGCTTACCGCGCCGCCCCATCTGCGATGGGGCCCCAAAAGAGCCCGACCTATCGCGCTTTCCGTTCCACGCTCCCGGCGCACACCGGGCTCGCGCCCGCCGCGCGCCCCACCACTGTTGCGGCGAAATACCTGATCTCATCCATCGCGTGGTCGTGCTCTTTTCTGGGCTGGTCCCGCTCCTCCTTGTCCTCCCAGCGGTACAGGGAGAACTCCCGGATCGCGTCGTCACAGCCCTTACAGATCACCAGCCGCCCCTCCTTCAGCAGGCGGGCGGTCAGCCGGATGCCGGACAGCACCTGGTTGTCCGCCTTCCGCACCCGCCAGCCCCGGCGGCGCAGCTCCGTCAGAAAGCTGGCCGCCGAGGGGTCGGCCACCACCGCCCGGATGGGCCGCCCGCCGGCCAGCCGCTCCAGGGCGTCGGCATACTCCCCGTCGGTCTTCTGCGCCCGGGATGCCCGCCCGTCGTAGTAGTACTCCTTCACCCGGTACCACACGTCCCCCCGCCGCCCCCAAAGGCCCATGGACGTGGGGTTCAGCGTCCCGTAGTCGCAGGAGATGTACCACTCCGCGATCTCCCCCTCCGGCGGACGCTCCTGCACAAGGCTGTCGTCGAAGAAGTCGTATACCCGCCCCTCGGCGGCCACCCACTCCCCCAGCACATACCGCCGGTAAAAGGCCCCCTGGAACATGGCCTCGTACCGCCGCCGCACCTCCGGGGACAGCCCCGGGTTGTCCTCCATGGTAAAGTGCAGCCGGAGAAGGCCCTTCTCCTCCGCCCTCTCCACCCACTCCCGGTAGAACCAGTGGGCGGGGGACTCCGGGTTGCAGGAGAACCAGATCCGGCTGCCCGTCACCGAGCACCGGGCGCAGGTCTGCTCCACAAAGGAGCGGGGCATCAGCGCCGTCTCGTCCAGCAGCGCCCCCGCCAGAGTGATCCCCTGGATCAGGGCCGCCGACCGCTCGTCCAGCCCGCCGAACAGATAGAAGGTGTTCCGCCTCCTGCCCTGAGACACTACAAGGCAGTTCCGGCTCACCTTCTCCTCCGCCCGGAGCCCCAGCCCCCGCAGCAGGGGCAGCACCTCCGCCACCAGATTCCGCCGCACCGACTGGATGGTCTTTCCGCACAGGGCAAAATTTTTCCCCTCAAAGCCGCTCATGGCCCAGCAGAAAAAGGAAAGCCCGGTGCACAGGGTCTTGCCGCTGCGCACCGCCCCCTCGCACAGGATGGCCT
>CAVJLQ010000133.1:1923-15596 GCA_963650435.1 Alloprevotella sp.
GCCTGATACCCCCTGTCCGGGCTGCCGGACCGCCACCAGGTCAGCACCCGCCGCTGTTTGGCCGAAAATCTCATTTGTCCCCGCCGCCGTCCAGATCCTCATAGAAGGCCTCCAGCCTTCCGCCCTCCCGCTCCTGCTCCAGCAGCTTATAAAGGGTCTCCAGCGCCCGCATCCGGTCGGTGAATTTCAGCTCCACCGTGCCGCTGCTCACCCGCTTCAGCTCGGTCAGCGCCGCCAGATCCAGCCGCCCGATGGCCCCCATCTGCTCCTCGGGCAGAAAGGCCAGCTTCACCGCGTCGTTCACCCGCGCCCCGGCCAGGCTCCACATCCGCCGCAGCAGCTCCTCCCGGGTGGGCGTCTCATTTGTCCCGCTCACGCCATCCCTCCTCACACCCTCCCGCCGCCGGGGCAAAATGTTGTACGTTTCAGTTCACCCCCCGGCAAATTTTTCCGCCCGGGCTTTTTTGCGCCCGCGGCGGCAAAAAATACCGCCCGCCCCTCCTGCATAGAAAGGCGGACGGCCTGTCATCCTGAATATATCCGATCTGATCCCGCCTCCGGGCGTATCTTTACAGGAGGTACCTCTATGAAACGCCTTTGCGTCCTGCTGCTCGCCGCAGCCCTGCTCACCCCCGCTGTCCACGCCGCCCCCGCCCCCTTCTCCGGCCAGCTGTCCGCCGATGCCGCCCTGCTCATGGAGCGGGACACCGGCACCGTCCTCTATGAAAAAAACGCCCACGCCCAGCACGAGCCCGCCAGCGTCACCAAGGTCATGACCCTGCTGCTGCTGTTCGAGGCCCTGGACGCCGGCCTGATCGGCCGGGAGGAGACGGTCACCGTCTCCGCCAACGCCGCGGGCATGGGCGGCTCTCAGGTCTATCTGAAGGAGGGGGAGCAGTTCTCCGTGTGGGAGCTGCTGAAGTGCGTCACCGTGGTCTCCGCCAACGACGCCGCCGTGGCCCTGGCCGAGCATCTGGCGGGCAGCGAGGAGGCCTTCGTCGCCCGCATGAATCAGCGTGCGGCCCAGCTGGGCATGGCCGACACCCACTTTCTCAACTGCACCGGCCTGCCCGCCGCCGGACACCTGACCTCCGCCTACGACATCGCCCTCATGTCCCGCCAGCTGATCCTGGACCACCCCTCTATCCGGGAGTTCACCACCATCTGGATGGACTCCTTCCGGGGCGGCACCTTCGGCCTGACCAACACCAACCGCCTGGTGCGCTTTTATAACGGCGCCACCGGCCTGAAGACGGGCTCCACCTCCTCCGCCGGCTGCTGCATCTCCGCCACGGCGGAGCGGGACGGCATGGAGCTCATCGCCGTCATCCTGAAGGCCCCCACCTCGCCCCAGCGGTTCGAGGACGCCAAGGCCCTGCTGGACTACGGCTTTGCCAGCTGCGCCCTGGCCGCCGTCTACCCGGACGCCCCTCTGTCCCCGATCCCCGTGGTCCTGGGGGAGAGCGCCCAGGTCCAGCCCGTGCTGCAGCGGGACTGCCGCCTGCTGGTGGCCCGGGGGGAGGAGGGGCAGATCACCACCCGCGTCACCCTGCCCGACGACCTGGAGGCCCCGGTGGAGCAGGACCAGCTGCTGGGGCAGATGGAGGTCTATGTGGGGGACGAGCTGCGGGACACCGTGCCCATCCTGGCCGGGCAGCCCGTGGCCCGGCTGACCACCGGCGGGATCTTCTCCCGGCTGCTGCGGCAGCTGCTCATGGCGGAATGAGCCCGCTCCCGCCCGGGCCCGCATCTGCGGGCCCGGGCGGCCTTGTGTCCCCGTTTTTGTTCATTTGGGCGGATATTTCCCCCCTGTACATTAAGATCCCCGTTTCTTTCTCCCACTCCCGCCTCTTGACTGTGCCCCAAAAATCTTGTATACTTTATCTAAGAAAAGCCGGCTATTTTTTCTTTCTGTTTGTGCTTTTCCTCTAACTTTCGTTTCTCTTTGCCGGAGCGAGGTGAACCATTTGAACAAAATTTCCGAATTTCTCTCCCCCCAGGCCCTGTATCTGGAGCTGGAGGCCTTTACCGACGGCCGCTCCACCGGGGCCTGGCGGTGCATGGGGGCCCACCCGGCCCGGGATGAGGGGGGGGCCGAGGGCTGGATCTTCCGCACCTGGGCGCCCAATGCCCCCGCCGTGTCCGTCATAGGCGACTTCAACGGCTGGGACGCCGCCGCCCACCCCATGGAGCGGCTGGAGGGCGGCATCTGGCAGATCTTCATCCCCGGCCTGCGCCAGTATGACCGCTACCAGTTCGCCGTCCACGACGGCTCCGGCGGCTATGTGGGCAAGGCCGACCCCTACGCCTTCCACGCCGATACCCGGCCGGAGTTCTCCTCCAAGCTGTACTCCTCCCGCTATGTGTGGGGGGACGGGGCCTGGCTGAAGCAGCGGCGGAGATACAGCCCCTACGACAGCCCCCTGAACATCTACGAGTGCCACCTGGGCTCCTGGCGCAGGACGGGGGAGGGGCAGTTCCTCAGCTACGACGCCATCGGCGACTGGCTGGTGCCCTACGTCAAGAAGATGGGCTTTACCCATGTGGAGCTGCTGCCGGTGATGGAGCACCCCCTGGACGCCTCCTGGGGCTATCAGGTGACGGGCTACTTCGCCGCCACCAGCCGCTTCGGCACCCCGGACGACCTGCGCCGCCTGATCGACCGCCTGCACCAGGCGGGGGTGGGGGTCATCCTGGACTGGGTGCCCGCCCACTTCCCCCGGGACGCCTTCGGCCTGTACCGCTTCGACGGCACCCCCACCTACGAGTACGCCGACCCCCGGAAGGGGGAGCACCCCGACTGGGGCACCAACGTCTTCGACTTCGGCCGGAAGGAGGTGCGCTCCTTCCTGCTGTCCAGCGCCCTGTTCTGGCTGGAGCAGTTCCACGCCGACGGCCTTCGGGTGGACGCCGTGTCCTCCATGCTCTATCTGGACTACGGCCGCCAGCCCGGCCAGTGGCTGCCCAACGTCAACGGCGGCCGGGAGAATCTGGAGGCCGTGCAGTTCCTGCGGGATCTCAACGCCGCCGCCCGGGGGGCCTTCCCCGACGCGCTGATGATCGCCGAGGAGTCCACCGCCTGGCCCGGGGTCACCGCCCCGGAGGGGGAGGGCGGCCTGGGCTTCTCCTTCAAGTGGAACATGGGCTGGATGAACGACCTGTGCCACTACATGAAGCTGGACCCCTATTTTCGCCAGTTCAACCACAAGGACCTCACCTTCTCCCTGATGTACGCCTTTGCCGAGCACTACATCCTCCCCCTGTCCCACGACGAGGTGGTGCACATGAAGGGCTCCATCTTCGGCAAGATGCCCGGGGACGATGCCTTGAAATTTGCCGGCGTCCGGGTCTTTTACACCTATATGCTCTCCCACCCCGGCAAAAAGCTCATCTTCATGGGGGCGGAGCTGGGCCAGTGGAACGAGTGGCACTACGAGTACTCCCTGGACTGGCACCTGCTGGAAAACCAGCCCAACCGGGCCCTTCAGCACTTCTTCCAGTCGGCCAACGCCCTGTATCTGGAGCAGCCCGCCCTCTGGCAGCGGGACGGCGGCTGGGACGGGTTCTCCTGGCTGTCCGTAGACGACAACACCGCCGACACAGTGGCCTTCCTGCGCACCGACGGGCGGGGCCGCTGCCTGGCGGTGGTGTGCAACTTCTCCCCCGTCCACCGAAAGGGCTACCGCCTGGGCGTCCCCTTCCGGGGCAGGTGGGAGCCCCTGCTGAATACCGACGACGACGCCTTCGGCGGCTCCGGCCTGGGGGACCGGCAGCCCCTGGGCACAGAGGACATCCCCTGCCACGGCCAGCAGCAGTCCCTGACCATCGACCTGCCCCCCATGGCGGCCATGGTGTGGCGCTGCGCCCGCCGCTATCCCCCGCGGAAAAAGCAGTCCGACCCCGCCGCGCAGTGCGGCTCCATCTCTTGATCCGAGGTGAACTGACATGAAAAAAGAAGTCGTGGCCATGCTTCTGGCCGGCGGACAGGGCAGCCGCCTCTACGCCCTCACCAGCCACATGGCAAAGCCCGCCGTCCCCTTCGGCGGCAAGTACCGCATCATCGATTTCCCCCTGTCCAACTGCGTCAACTCCGGCATCGACACCGTGGGCGTGCTCACCCAGTACCGCCCCCTGGAGCTGAACAGCTACATCGGCAACGGCCAGCCCTGGGATCTGGACCGCTCCGACGGCGGCGTGCACATCCTGCCCCCCTATATGGTGGAGGGCGACCGGGGCACCTGGTACAAGGGCACCGCCAACGCCATCTATCAGAACATGGACTTCATCGAGCAGTACGACCCCGACTATGTGGTGGTGCTGTCCGGCGACCACATCTATAAGATGGACTACTCCCAGATGGTGGACCTCCACAAGCGCACCGGCGCCGCCTGCACCATCTCCGTGCTCCAGGTCACCCTGGAGGAGGCCAAGCGCTTCGGCATCATGAACGTGGACGAGAACGACCGCATCTACGAGTTCGAGGAGAAGCCCCCCCAGCCCAAGAGCACCCTGGCCTCCATGGGCATCTATGTGTTCACCTGGAGCAAGCTGCGGCAGTATCTGCTGGCGGACGAGGCCGACCCCAGCTCCTCCAACGACTTCGGCAAGAACATCATCCCCGCCATGCTGGCCGCGGGGGAGAAACTCATGGCCTACCGCTTCCAGGGCTACTGGAAGGACGTGGGCACCATCGACTCCCTGTGGGACGCCAACATGGACCTGCTGGCCCCCCGCAGCTCCATCGACCTGTACGACCCCTCCTGGCCCATTTACGCCCGCACCCCCATCAAGCCCCCCCACTTCACCGGACCGGACGCCCATGTGTCCCACTGTCTGCTCACCGGCGGCTGCATGGTGGACGGCAGCGTGGAGAACTCCGTGCTGTTCCACTCCGTCACCGTGGAGCAGGGCGCCCAGGTGGAGTACTCCATCCTCATGCCCGGGGCTGTGGTGAAGGCCGGCGCCCGCGTGTCTTACGCCATCGTGGCCGAGGGCGCCGTCATCGGGGAGAACGCCCAGGTGGGCGCCCCGCCCGACGGCAGTGACGGCTGGGGCGTGGCCGTGGTGGCCGGCGGCGTCCGGGTGGGCGCCGGGGCCAGCGTGGCCCCCAGCGCCATGCTCCGGGAAGATGTGAAAGGAGGTGAGCGGGTGTGAACGACCTGCACGGCATCCTGTTTGCCTACCGCTCCAACGCCGACCTGGGCGAGCTGACCCGCCCCCGCAATACCTGCTCCCTGCCCTTCGGCGGCCGCTACCGCCTGATCGACTTCATGCTGTCCAACTATGTCAACGCCGGCATCACCGACGTGGGCGTCATCGTCCACGAGAGCTATCAGTCCCTGCTGGACCACCTGGGCTCCGGCAAGGACTGGGACCTCAGCCGCAAGCACGGCGGCCTGCGCATCCTGCCCCCCTTCGGCTATGCCCGCCGCCCCGGCCGGGAGTATGAGGGCAATATGGACGCCCTGAGCGGCGTGCGGGACTATCTGAAGGCCATCCGCCAGGACTACGTCATCCTCTCCTGGGGGGACACCGCCCTGAACTTCTCCGTGGCCGATATGTTCCGCCAGCACATCCAGTCCGGCGCGGACATCACCCTGCTGTGCACCCCCACCCTCCAGGGGGCGCCCCACCAGTCGGACTATGTCTCTCTGGACCAGGACGGCCGCATCCACGACCTGTCCATCCACCTGCCCGGCAGCAGCACTCTGGAGTCGCTGGAGACCTATATCCTCTCCAAGGACCTGCTCATGGAGCTGGTGGACTACTGCGCCTCCCACAATGTGGCCAGCATGTCCCGCGGGGTGCTCCAGCCCCGGCTGAAGTCCCTGGTCATGCTGCCCTATATCCACAGGGGCTATGTGGGGCTGTTCCAGTCCGTGGCGGACTACTTCCGCTGCTCTATGGACCTGCTGGATCCCGCCGTGCGGGGGGACCTGTTCGATCCCGCCCGCCCCATCCGCACCAAGGACCAGTCCAACCCCTCCACCTACTACGGGCCGGACGCCCGGTCCAGCCACTCCCTGGTGGCCGACGGCTGCTTTATCGAGGGCACGGTGGAAAACTCCGTCCTCTCCCGGGGCGTGGTGGTAGAGAAGGGGGCATCCGTCACCGACTGCGTGCTCATGCAGGGCACCGTGGTCCGCGCCGGCGCCCATCTGTCCTGCGTCATCTCCGATAAGGACGTGGTGGTCAACCCCGGGCGGATGCTCATGGGGCATCAGAACTACCCCCTGGCCATCGCCAAGGGCTCTGTTGTGTAACATGCAAGACCGCCCCGCGCTGCATGCGCGGGGCGGTCTCAAAGGAAAAGGAGGCTTCTCCATGAAAATCCTCTTTGCCGCGTCCGAGGCCGCGCCCTTTATCAAGACCGGCGGCCTGGCGGATGTGGCCGGCTCTCTGCCCCAGGCGCTGGCCGCCGCGGGGAACGATGTCACCGTCGTCCTGCCCCTGTACCAGGGCATCGGCCCGGACTGGCGGGGACAGATGACCTTCCTCAAGTGGTTCAACGTCCCCCTTGCCTGGCGGCAGGCCTACTGCGGCGTGTTCCAGCTGGAACGGGACGGCGTCACCTTCTGGTTCGTGGACAACGAGTACTACTTCAAGCGGGAGCAGCTCTACGGCCACTTTGACGACTGCGAGCGCTACGCCTTTTTCTCCCGGGCGGTGCTGGCCCTGTGCGGCCAGCTGGACTTCGCCCCGGACATCATCCACTGCAACGACTGGCAGACCGCCCTGATCCCCGTCTACCTGCTGGAGGAGAAATACCGCACCCCCCAGCTGACGGGGGCCAAGAGCGTCTTTACCATCCACAACATCGAGTATCAGGGCCGCTACGGCCCCCAGGTGCTGGAGGATGTCATCGGCCTGAGCCGGGACTACTTCAACGAGGGGATGCTGGCCTATTACGACGACGTGAACCTGATGAAGGGGGCCATCATGGCCGCCGACTTCGTCACCACCGTCTCCCCCACCTACGCCCAGGAGCTGAAAATGCCCTTCTACGCCCACGGGCTGGACGGGGTCATCCGCCAGCAGGAGTTCAAGCTGCGGGGGGTGCTCAACGGCATCGACACCAGGCTCTACGACCCGGCCCGCGACCCCGGCCTGGCCGCCAACTTCTCCCCCCGGGCCCTGGTGAAGGGGAAGGCCGCCTGCAAGGCCGCCCTCCAGCGGGCCGTGGGCCTGCGGGAGGAGCCGGACGTCCCCATCGTGGCCTGCGTCTCCCGCCTGGTGGGGCACAAGGGCTTCGGCATGGTCACCGACGTGCTGGGTCAGATCATGGACCTGAACGTGCAGATGGTGGTGCTGGGCACCGGCGACTGGCGCTTTGAAGAGGCCTTCCGTCAGGCCCAGAGCCAGTACCCCGGCCGCTTCTCCGCCCAGATCACCTACTCCGCCCCCCTGTCCACCATGATCTACGCCGGGGCGGACATCTTCCTCATGCCCTCGGTGTCCGAGCCCTGCGGCCTGTCCCAGATGATCGCCATGCGCTACGGCACCGTCCCCCTGGTGCGGGAGACCGGCGGCCTGAAGGACACCGTCACCCCCTATAACCAGTTCACCGGCGAGGGCCGGGGCTTCACTTTCGCCAATATCGACCCCGGGGATATGCTGTGGGTGCTGCGCCAGGCGTCGGAGCTGTATCACAGCAAGAAGGTCTGGCGGGGCCTGCAAAGGGCGGGCATGACCGCCGACTTCTCCTGGTCCGCCTCCGCCGGCCAGTATCTGGAGATCTATCGGGGCCTGCTGTGAGCCTTCCTGAAACGAAAAAACGCGCCTCTGCCATTTCTTCTGACAGGGGCGCGTTTTTCGCTTCTTTAATACCGCCGCACCACGGCCACCACCTTGCCGATGATCTCCGCGTGGTCGCCGTCGATGGGCTGATAGGCCGGGTTCTCCGGCAGCAGCAGGGTGTGTCCGTCCTTCCGCCACAGGGTCTTCACCGTGGCCTCGTCCTCGAACAGGGCCACCACGATCTCGCCGTTGCGGGCGTCCTGCTGCCGGTGCACCACCACCAGGTCGTCGGGCAGGATGCCGGCGTTCAGCATAGACTCCCCCCGCACCCGCAGGGCGAAATGCTCGCCCTCCAGTCCCTGGGTGTCAAAGGTCAGGTAGTCCTCGATGCACTCCTGGGCCAGAATGGGGGAGCCCGCCGCCACGTTGCCCACCACAGGCACCCGGTCAGCCCTGGCGTCGATCTCCTCCGCCACCGGCCCCGTGGACACGCCGGGCAGGGAGATGGCCCGGGTCTTGCCCTCGGCCTTGACGATCACCCCGGCCTCCTCCAGCCCCTTCATGTGGAAATGGACGGTGGAGGGGGACTTCAGTCCCACGGCCGCGCCGATCTCCCGCACAGAGGGGGGGTAGCCGTGGTCGCTGGTGAATTGCAGAATGAAATCGTAGATCTTCTGCTGCTTGGCGGTCAGCTTGGCCATAAGTCGGGCTCCTTTCCCTTGTTCCAGTGCTTCCGGCCCTATTTTACCACAGCCTCCGCCAAAAGTCAAACGGATGTTCCAAAATTTTACGTTTTCTTTCCCCGGTCCATAAAGAACGTTCCCGGCCCCGCAGGGGGCCGGGAACGAACGCCGCGTCGGTCATTCCATGCCGATCAGCTCATACTCCCGGGTGCCCAGGCCGATCTTCTCCGCGTGCTCCAGGGTCTCCTTCCAGGCCACGTTGGGGTTGCTGTTCTCCCACACGTTGCCGTGGTCATGGAAGTGGGGATCGCGCAGGTGCTCCCCCAGCTGGCTGTTGGCAAAGGGGGTGGCCTGCTCGCACAGGTCTACGCAGGCCTGATCCAGGGCCACCGGGTCGAAGGAGGCCAGCATCCCGATATTGGGCAGGATGGGGGCGTCGTTCTCGCCGTGGCAGTCGCAGTTGGGGGACACGTCGGTGATCAGGCTGATGTGGAAGCAGGGCCGCCCGTGGCACACGGCGGCGGTGTACTCCGCCATCTTCCGCCCCAGCAGCTGGGGGGCGTCCCAGTTCTCGTTCCTGATGGCGTCGAAGCCGCAGGCGCCGATGCACCGGCCGCAGCCCTTGCACAGGGCGGGGTCGATCCACGCCTTCTTCACCGTCCGGCCGTTCTCCTCCGTCTTGGGCAGGTAGGAGATGGCGTCGGAGCCGCACTCCTTGGCGCACCGCTGGCAGCCCCGGCACTTTTTCTCGTTTACGATGGGGTGGCCGCTGTTGTGCTGCTGCATCTTGCCCGCCCGGCTGCCGCAGCCCATGCCCACGTTCTTGATGGCGCCGCCGAAGCCCGCCTGCTCGTGGCCCTTGAAGTGGGTCAGAGAGATGAGGATGTCCGCGTCCATCACCGCCCGGCCGATATACGCCTCCTTGCAGTACTCGCCGTTGGGTACGGGCACCAGGATGTCGTCCGTGCCCCGCAGGCCGTCGCCGATGATGATCTGGCAGCCGGTGGTCACGGTGTTGAAGCCGTTGAGATTGGCGCAGTCCATGTGCTCCAGGGCGTTCTTCCGGCTGCCGGGATACAGGGTGTTGCAGTCGGTCAGGAAGGGCACGCCCCCCTGCTCCTTCACCACGTCAGCCACCGCCTTGGCGTAGTTGGGCCGCAGGAAGGCCAGGTTGCCCAGCTCCCCAAAGTGCATCTTGATCGCCACGAATTTCCCGTCCATAGGGATCTCACCTATGCCCGCCCGGCGGATCAGCTTCTGCAGCTTCGCGGTCAGGCTCACCCCCAGATGGGTACGGAAATCCGTAAAATATACCTTAGACTTTTCCATGGTAAACACTCCTTCTTTTCGCCCCGTCCCGCCGCGCAGCGCGGAGCAGGGGCGCTCTTTTCGGCCCTGTCAGACCTCTCAATGGGTCTATTTTATCGCAGAAACGCCCTCAATACAATTCTCTTTTTTCCTGAGATCGTATTTTTGCCCGTGTTTTTCTTTTGTGCTGTCCCTCCGCTCCCTCCGTCCCGCCGCGCAAAAGCGCTCCGCTTTCCGGGCAAAGCCTCGAAAAGCGGAGCGTCTTCCTTTTTTATCTCCCGCCCCCGCGGGGGCCGGAGCCTTACTTGATGAACTTGACCTGGGGATAGATGGTCTGCTTCACCGCTTCCTTGCGCTGGTTATACAGGACCTTCTGCTCCTCGAACAGGTTCCGGCCCTCGGGGTCGATGGAGACGATCAGGGGGCCGAACTCCTTCACCTCGTTGCACCACAGAGTCTCGGGCATGCCCAGCTCATCCCAGTGGTGCTCCTTGATCTTCAGCACCTCGGTCGCGGCCACCACCGCGCAGCCCGCGGGGAACACGCAGTGGATGGCGCCGAACTCCCGGCAGGCCCGCTCCGTGTTGGGGCCCATGCCGCCCTTGCCCACGATGACCCGCACTCCGGTGTGCTTGACGAACTCATACTCAAACTTTTCCATGCGCATAGAGGTGGTGGGGCCGACGGAGACCATCTCATAGTCGTCCTCGGTGCCCTCGACCTTGCGGACGATGGGGCCCGCGTGGAAAATGGCCTTGTTCCGGATGTCATAGGGCAGCTCCCGGCCGTACTCGATCAGCCGCCGGTGCGCCACGTCCCGGCAGGTCATCAGATCGCCGTCCAGCCACACGATGTCGCCCACATGGATATCCTTCAGATCCTCCGCGCTGACAGGCGTCACAAGGACCTTCTTATTTCCTCTGATCTCAACCATTTTTGTCCCCTCCTATCAACCGTTGAACTTCCAGGTGGAATGGGTGTCGCAGGTCACATTCAGATCCTTGTCCACCACGATGTGGCCCCGGCGGTGGGACCAGCAGCCTACATTCACCGCCACGCCGATGGTAGAGGGATGCCGGGCGGAGTTCTCGATGTTCACGCCCATAACGGAGTACTTGCCGCCCATGCCCTGGGGGCCCAGGCCGATGGCGTTGATGCCGTCCTCCAGCAGCTTCTCCATCTTGGCCGCGTTGGCGTTCTCGTTGTGGGAGCCGATGGGCCGCATCAGCGCCTTCTTGGACAGCAGCGCGGCGGTCTCGATGGAGGTGGCCACACCCACGCCCACCAGCAGCGGCGGGCAGGCGTTCAGGCCGTAAGAGGTCATCTGATCCAGCACGAAGTCGGTGACCCCCTCATAGCCCGCGCCGGGCATCAGCACCATGGCCTTGCCGGGCAGGGTGCAGCCGCCGCCCGCCATATAGGCGTAGATCTCGCAGCTGTCGGAGTTGGGCACGATGTCCCACCACACGGTGGGGGTGCCCTTGCCCACGTTGCGCTTGGTGTTGTACTCGTCGAAGGTCTCCACGGAGTTGTGGCGCAGGGGGGTGGCGAAGGTGGCCTGGACCACGGCCTCCTTCAGAAGGGCCTCCAGCTCGTTGATGTAGGGGAAAGCAGTGCCGCACTTCAGCCAGAACTGGATGACGCCGGTGTCCTGACAGCTGGGCCGATCCAGGGCGACGGCCAGCTCCTGGTTCTTGGTCATGGTCTCGTAGAGGACCTTGGGCAGGGGGGCGGTCTCCTGCTCGCCCAGCTCCTTCAGCTTTGCCACCACATCGTCCGGCAGCTTCTTGCCGATGTGGCCGACGAAGTCGGCGACCATATCTGTGAGCTTCTTCACATTTTCTTCCTTGTTCATATGATGACCTCCCTATGTGACATTTTTAACCGTAGAAGGGGAACAGCAGGGGCAGCAGCACGATGCAGATCACGAAGGACACCGCGATCAGCGGCAGTCCTGCCTTCACATAATCCCGGAATTTGTAGCCGCCAAGGCCCACGACCATGGTGTTCGCGGGCATGCCGATGGGCGTTGCGTAGGCGCAGGAGCAGGCAATGACGGTGGCGATGATCATGGAGCGGGGATCCGCGCCCAGGTTCTGGGCCAGAGACGTGGCGATGGGCACCATCAGCGCGGTGGTCGCCGTGTTGGACATGAAGTTGGTCAGGGCGCAGCCGACCACAAAGATCACGATCAGCAGCACGGTGGGGTTCGGGTCCTGGCCCAGGGCGCCCACGATCACATCCGCGATCAGGCTGCCGGCGCCGGTGGTCTCCAGCGCCTTGGCCAGGGCCAGAGAGCCGCCGAACAGGAGCACCACCTTCAGGTCGATGGACTTCAGGGCTTCCTTTTCAGAGATGACGCCGGTCAGCACCAGAACAATGGCCCCGAGACAGGCGGAGACCTGGATCTTGATGCCGATCTTGTCCTCAAAGATCATGGCCAGGACCACGACCACCAGCACCACCAGGGAGAGCGTCTGCTTCCACTTGGGCACCTGGGAGTAGTCCGCGGGCGCCTCGGGGGCCTCGCCGCCGTGGGTGCCGTCGGGCAGCAGCTTGTAGCCAAACAGGGCAAAGAAGGCGATCCCGGCCAGCAGCATGGGCACGCCCACCGGCGCGTACATAAAGAAGCTGGTGGCGATCCCCATCTCCTGCAGGGCGTTGACGCCCATCAGGTTGCCGGGCGCTCCGATGATGGACAGGTTGCCGCCCAGCGCGGCGGCAAACACCAGCGGCATCAGCAGCCGGGAGCGGGAGTATCCCGACTCATCGGCGATGCCGCAGACCACTGGGATCAGCACGGCGGCCGTGCCGGTGTTGGACAGGAAGCCGGACATAAGGCCCACAATGATCATGATCGCCGCAATGAGCATCCGCTCGGATCTGGCAAAGCGGTTGACCACGGAACCGATCTTGTTGGCCATGCCGGTCTCAAACAGGGCCTGTCCCACAACGAACATGCCCACGCAGAGGATCACGTTGCTGTTCACATACCCCGCAAAGGTATCGGACACGGACAGGACTCCGGTCAGGTTCAGGCCGATGGCCACAATGGTGGCGGTCAGGCCCAGAGGGATCTTTTCCAGGACGAAGCTGATGATGGCAAACGCCAGGAAGATCAGCGTTATGGTGCTGGGACTCATAGGGGCTCCTCCTCATGATGCTTTCGTTTCGCAGTCTGAACCGGCCGGTATCTGTCTGCTTTCTGCTCTCAGTGTAACAGGCTATACGGAAGATGTAAAATCACCGTAAAATATGGGCCTATCATTTCCCCTTATGTTGTCATAATACTGTTGCATTTTTTGTGCGATCTGCTAAAATATAAATACTGACGATCGACAGGGGCTGCCCCTGTCCGTCGGCGTATCCTGCCCGAAACAAGGTGATGACGGATGAATCTCAACCAATTGGAGTACTTCTGCACAGCGGTGGAATGCGGCAGCATCACCAGGGCGGCCAAAAAGCTGTTTGTAACGCAGCCCGCCATCTCCGGCGCGATCCGCGAGCTGGAGAAGGAATTTGCCGTCACATTATTTTCCCATACGCGCAATAAGCTCACCCTCAGCCCGGACGGCGAGCGCTTCTACGTCCGGGCCAAGCAGCTGCTGCGGGAGGTGGAGGCCGCGCGGCTGCAGCTGCACGACCTGGGCGGCTCGCGCCAGCCTGTCCGGGTGGGGATCCCGCCCCTGTGGGGAACGACCTTTTTCCCCGATCTTCTGCGGGATTTCCGGCAGAAGCACCCGGATATCCGCCTGACCTTTTATGAATACGGCTCTGCCCGCGCGGCCGCCCTGGTGCAGGAGGAGGAGCTGGACGTGGCCCTGGTGAACCTCAGCCTCAATGACCCGGAGAAGTTCAACTCCCTGTGCATCGGCCGGGATCACTATGTGATCGCCGCGGAACCGACGCACCCCCTGGCCGGGCGCAGCTCTGTGACGCTGGAGG
>CAVJLQ010000134.1:0-6797 GCA_963650435.1 Alloprevotella sp.
CGGATATACTCCGGGTTGGCGGGGTCCAGCTCCAGCTTCTCCCGCAGGCGGCGGACATGGACATCCACCGTGCGGTAGTCGCCGATATACTCATAGCCCCACACCACGTTCAGCAGATTCTCCCGGCTGTACACCCGGCCCGGGTTGCGCATGAGCAGCTCCATCAGGTCGAACTCCTTGGCTGTCAGCTCCACCTTCTGTCCGTCCCGCCAGGCCGCCCGCTGGGCGGGGTCCAGGGTGATGTGTCCCGCGGTCAGCTTTCCCGCCGTCTGGCGCTGGCCGCCGGCGCCGGAGCGCCGCAGCAGGGCCCGCACCCGGGCCTTCAGCTCCAGCAGGTTGAAGGGCTTGGTGATATAGTCGTCCGCCCCGCACTCGAAGCCGATGATCTTATCCGTGTCCTCCCCCTTGGCGGTGAGCATGATGATGGGCACGTTGGAGAACTCCCGGATGCGCATACAGGCCTGCAGCCCGTCGATCTTGGGCATCATCAGGTCCAGCATGACCAGGTCAAAATTGCCCTCCCGGGCCAGTTCCACGGCCTCCTCGCCGTCGTAGCCCACCTCTACCTGATAGCCCTCGTTCTCCAGGTTGAATTTGATGCCCTTTACCAGCACCTTTTCGTCGTCTACCACCAGGATCTTTGCCATGTCGTCCTCCCTGTATCAGTCAAGGCTGCCCAGCTCGATATACGGCAGCAGCCCCTCCAGTGTCTTTTCTCCGATGCCGCGGATCTCCAGCAGCTGCTCCGGCGCGGAAAAGCCGCCGTGCTCCTCCCGCCAGTCCAGGATCGCCCGGGCCCGCTTCTCCCCGATGCCGGGCAGGCGCATGAGGTCATAGTACCCGGCGGTATTTACGTTGATGCGCTCCCCCTCCAGCAGGCTGTCGGGGCGGCTGCTGTCCGCCGCGGGGAGAGAGGCCGGGGCCGCCGGCTGGTCCGCCCGGGTCACGGACACCTGATAGGGCCGGCCCTGACCCTCGCCCCCCAGGCGGTAGCCCCCTGCCAGCAGCAGAAAGGCCAGCCCCAGGGCCAGGATCACCTTTTCATACCAGGACAGCTTGCTCATGCTTTTCCCCTTCCCATCTTGCGGAGACAGCGCGGGTTTGCTATAATAACGCAAAGGGCTTCGCCCGGATATATCAGTATAACACGATCACGGAGATTTTCCTATGAAAAAATATCGTTTTTTCTCCGCCCTTATGGCGGTGGTCCTGTCCCTGGCTCTGCTGCCCGCCCCCGCCGCCGCCCTGGATGACCCGGACATCCAGGCCCAGCACGTCATCCTGCTGGACGACAACTATGACGAGGTGCTGTATGACAAGGCCGGGGAGGAGAAGGCCTATCCCGCCAGCATCACCAAGGTGATGACCGCCCTGCTGGTGATGGAGGCCATCGACGCCGGGCAGATGACCGCCGACACCATGATCACCGCCAGCGAGACCTCTCAGCAGGGGCTGTCCATCTACGGCTCCACCCAGAACATCAAGCCGGGGGAGACCATGTCGGTGAAGGACCTGCTGTACTGCCTGCTGGTGCCCTCCGCCAACGAGGCGGCCAACATCCTGGCCGAGGCGGTGGACGGCTCTGTGGAGGAGTTCGTGGCCCACATGAACCGGAAGGCGGGGGAGCTGGGCTGTCAGGGCACCCATTTCGCCAACCCCCACGGCCTGCACAACGACGACCACTATACCACCGCCCTGGATCTGGCCCACATCGTAAAGGCGGCCATGGAGTATGACCTGTTCCGGCAGATCGTCTACACCTCGGTGTACGAGACGGCGGCCACCAACATGAGCGGTCCCCGCACCTTCTACAACACCAACGGTCTGATCACCCAGTGGCGCTTCCGGGGGTACTTATACGACAAGGCCATCGGCGTCAAGACCGGCTCCACCGACGAGGCGGGCTACTGCCTGGCCTCCGCCGCCGTGGACGGGGACGACTATCTCATCGCCGTGGTGCTGGGGGCCCAAATGCTCACCGATGAAAAGGGCAACATCACCGACCGCCAGCAGTTTTCCGAGAGCAAGCGCCTGCTGAAATGGGGCTTTGCCAACTTCCAGCGCACCACCATCACCAAGGGGGACTCCCCGGTGGCCAGCGTGAAGGTCACCCTGTCCCGGGAGCGGGAGGACGTGATGGTGCGCCCCGTGGGCTCCATCGAGCGCACCCTGCCCCGGGATCTGGATCAGGAGCAGATCGAAAGCCGCATCACCCTATTCGACCAGTCGGTAGAGGCCCCCGTCACCGCCGGACAGGTGCTGGGCACCATGACCCTGACCTACGACGGGCAGGTGCTGGGCACCCTGGATCTGGTGGCGGACACCGATGTGTCCCGCTCCGAGCTGCTGTACAAAAAGGCCCAGTTCCTGGCCTTCTGGCACAGCGTGGGGGGCAAGCTGGTGCTGGCCGCCGTGATCGTGGTGGTATGCGTGCTGGTGTGGCTGCTGGCCTTCCGCCGTCGCCGCCGTCCCGGCCGCCGCAGCTATGCCGGCTCCGCCCAGGGCCGGGGCAACTACCGCGGCGGGCGGAGGTAACGGCCCGTTCTCCATGTAAATTTACTTTCTTCTGTACCGACCCGTCCCGAGCTGATTTTGTCAAACTCTCGTTCTGAATCGACCCTCCTGTCCACATACGCCGCTTTTCCGCAAAACGACGAAAGGAGCTTCCGTGATGAAAAAACGAGTTTTGATCACCCTTGCCGCCGCAATCTGCGCGGCCGCCGCCCTGACCGTCTTTCTTCCCGGCCGTGGGATCGACTTCGCCACGAACCGCGCCCTTCGGGAACAGCTGGCCGCCCAAAACGCCTCGGACGCCCTGTCCCTCCATCAGCACGTCTACCGCGCGGCAAAGGCCGCCGGTGAAGAGGGCACCCACTGCCCCTACGGTGGAACCGTACAGTATCAGACCACGATCAACGGCCAGGCCGTCCAGGTTGGCATCACCTATCTGGACTTTGACAACTCCCTCTACTACATTCTGGAGCAGCTGGAGACCGACCCCAGCAGCAGCTCCGCCGCCGGAGAATTGACCGCCGCCCTGGGCAGCGCAAAGACTGCCATCACCAGTGGCGCGGCGGCATCTGTCAAAAAAGCCGGCGGGTATGCCCAGATCATCAGCATCCAGTGCGGCGGGCGGCTGACCTCCACCATCAGCGGATGGACGGGGCACCCGTATATTCATCTGGACGACCCATCCGCCATCGACGTCAGGATCGTCAGTTTCCAGGAGCACGACCCGTTCGCATAATACCGTCATCACCGGGGCGCAGCCTGCGCCCCGGTGGTTTCACAAAAAGGGGGAACTCATCCATGGTCGTATACGCCGCCCGCGGTCTGACCCGGCGGGAGCAGGTCTATGACCTGCTGGCCCTGGCTGTACGGGAGCAGCACGGCCTGTCCCCCCTGCCCCCCGTGGACAGAGAGGAGCGGGGCAAGCCCTTCTTTCCCGGCCATCCGGCGCTCCGCTTCAACCTGTCCCACAGCGGCGATCTGGCCCTGTGCGCCCTGGACGGCGCCCCCGTGGGGGCGGACATCCAGACCGTCGCCCCCCGCCGCCCCGCCACGGTGGAGCGGTGCTGCGCCCCGGAGGAGCGCGCCTGGCTGGCCGGGCGTGGGGACAGCCGGGAGGACTTCGCCCTGCTGTGGGCCATGAAGGAGGCCCTGGTGAAGCACAGCGGAAGGGGGCTGACTGCGCCCATTTCCGCCATTTGCCCGCCCCTGCCCCGGAGGGACGAGACCCTGCTGGAGCGGGACGGCCTGTTCTTCCGCCTGTACGCCGGGCCGGGCTGGCGGGGGGCGGTATGCGGCTGTGTCCCTCCCCCCAGGGAGCTGCTCTGGCGGCCCATCCCGGCGCAAAAAAACCTGTAATTTCCCCTTTACTTTTCGGGGAAAGGCTGTTATAATAATCAAGCTTTCAAAATGCGTCCGTAGTTCAATGGATAGAGCGTCAGATTCCGGTTCTGAATGTTGGGGGTTCGAGTCCCTTCGGGCGTGCCACGTCGGAGCAAAGTCCGCTTTGCTCCGACGTTCTTTTACCCTTACATGAAAAAGAACATAATTTGACGGCTCACCGCAAACGTTATCCCGTTTACGGCGGGCATTTATTTTATATTTATGAACTATGGCACCAAAAGGAGATGTTTTCATGATCCTGATGGCCGCCGTAGACGACGGCATGGGCCTGATGTTCAACCACCGGCGGCAGAGCCGGGACCGCCTGCTGCGGCAGCGCATGCTGGAGCTGGCCGGGGACCGCGCCCTCTGGATGGACGGCTACTCCGCCGCCCAGTTCGGCCATGAGCTGGAGGGACACAATGTCCGGGTGGAGGAGGACTTCCTCACTCAGGCCCCCCAGGGGGACCTCTGCTTTTTGGAGGACCGCTCCCCCCTGCCCGCGGCGGAGCGGATCGAGCGGCTCATCCTGTTCCGCTGGAACCGGGCCTATCCCGCCGACCTGTGCTTTGACCTGGATCTGGGCTGCTGGCGGCTGACGGAGACCCTGGACTTCCCCGGCTCCTCCCACGACAAGATCACCCAGGAGGTATATGTCCGTGCCTAAGCTCAAACGCGCCCTGCTCCCCTTCCTGCTCCTCTTTGTTATGCTCACCGGCTGCGAGACCGCAGCCCCCGATCAGCCAGCGGTCATCGACCTGTCCTCTGTCCCGGCGTACTCCGGTCAGGCCTATGTGGAGCTCAACGGCAACGTCCCCTTCTTCACCCAGGAGGAGCTGACCACCGAGTCCTTCGAGGAGTACAGCCCCCTGGACGACCTGGGCCGCTGCGGCACGGCCTATGCCTGCATCGGCACCGACCTGATGCCCACCGAGCCCCGGGGCGCCATCGGCCAGGTAAAGCCCAGCGGCTGGAAGACCGCGAAGTACGACTTTGTGGACGGCAGGTACCTCTACAACCGCTGCCACCTCATCGGTTTTCAGCTCACCGGAGAGAACGCCAACGAGCGCAACCTGATCACCGGCACCCGGTATCTCAACGTGGTGGGGATGCTCCCCTTTGAAAACCTTACCGCCGACTACATCAAGGAGACGGACGGCCACGTCCTCTACCGGGTCACGCCGGTGTTCTCCGGGGACGACCTGGTGGCCGACGGCGTGGTGATGGAGGCCATGTCTGTGGAGGACGGCGGCGACGGCGTGCTGTTCTGCGTCTACTGCTACAACGTGCAGCCCGGGGTGGCCATCGACTACGCCACCGGGGACAGCGCCCCGGACGGCAGCATCCAGGACGATCAGGTCAGCTTCGTCCTGAACACCAACACGAAAAAGTTCCACCTGGACTCCTGCCCCAGCGTGACGGAGATGAAGGAGGAGTACCGCCAGGAATACACCGGCTCCCGGGCGGTGCTGGAGGCCCAGGGCTACGCCCCCTGCGGCCGGTGCAAGCCATAAAAATTTGCCGTGGTCTCCGCCCCCGCAGGGGGCGGAGACCACAGTATCTGAAATGCGCGGCTATGCCGCGCATTTTCTATAGGGCTTTCGGCCACACTACTCCCAACGACTGAGATCGGAGGGGACCTTTTATGCCTGATATGTTCTGTTTCCAGTGCCAGCAGACCGCCGGGGGCAAGGGCTGCACCCAGGTGGGCGTATGCGGCAAGCAGCCGGACACCGCCCTGCTCCAGGACGGCCTGGTACAGGCCCTGATCCGCCTGGCCCAGGCGGCCCAGGCCGCCGGACCGGCGGATGGCGAGACCCTGCGCCTGCTGGCGGACGGGCTGTTCACCACCCTGACCAATGTGAACTTCGACAACACCGCCATCCGGGATTTCACCCGCCGGGCGGAGGACAAGACCGCCCAGCTGGGGGGCCGGGGCTTCGGCCGCCCCTTCCCCCTGTGGAAGGGGGAGACGGACATCGTCTCTCTCCGCTCCACCCTGCTGTTCGGCATGAAGGGCATGGCGGCCTACGCCCACCACGCCGCCCGCCTGGGCTATGACGACCCGGAGGTGTCCGGCTGGTTCGTCAGGGGGCTGTGCGCCCTGGCAGAGGAGCACTCTGTGGAGGAGTGGCTGGCCCTGATCATGGAGTTCGGCCAGGTGAACCTGAAGTGCATGGCCCTGCTGGACCGGGCCAACACCGAGAGCTTCGGCACCCCGGAGCTCACCCGGGTGAACGTGGACGTCAAGGCCGGGCCCTTCATCGTGGTGTCCGGCCACGACCTGAAGGACCTGTATCAGCTGCTGGAGCAGACCCAGGGCCGGGGCGTCAACATATACACCCACTCGGAGATGCTGCCCGCCCACGGGTACCCAAAGCTGAAGCAGTTCCCCCACCTGGCGGGCAACTTTGGCACCGCCTGGCAGAACCAGCAGAAGGAGTTCCAGGATCTGCCCGCCCCGGTGCTGTTCACCACCAACTGCATCATGCCGCCCCGGCCCAGCTATGCCGACCGGGTGTACACCACCTCCGTGGTGGGCTTTCCCGGCCTGCGGCACATCCCGGCGGACGAACAGGGGCACAAGGACTTCTCCCCCATCATCGAGCAGGCCCTGCTGCTGGGGGGCTACGCCCACGACCGCAGCATGAGCGGCATCAACGGCGGCCACATGCTGACCACCGGCTTCGCCCACGGGGCGGTGCTGGCCCGGGCGGAGCCCCTGATCGCCGCCATCAAAAGCGGCGCGGTAAAGCACATCTTTCTGGTAGGCGGGTGCGACGGGGCCCACCCCGGCCGCAACTACTACACCGACTTTGTCAAGCACACCCCCATGGACACCCTGATCCTCACCCTGGCCTGCGGCAAATACCGCTTCAACGACCTGGACCTGGGGGAGATCGGCG
>CAVJLQ010000135.1:0-3506 GCA_963650435.1 Alloprevotella sp.
GTCCAGGACGGTGGGAGCGATGTCCAGCAGCCGCAGCTGGTCGCAGCGGGTGTTTTTGGGGAAGCGCTCCCCCCAGAACCACATGGGGATGCGCCGGTCCACGGGCTCGAAGCCGTGGTCCTTGTCGTGGCCGCCGTGGTCGGCGGTGATGATCATGCTGTACCCCTCGGGCAGGGCGCGGAACACCTTCTCCGCACATTCGGAGCCTACGCTGAGGGCCTCGATATACTCCGGGCTCATCCAGCCCTGGTGGTGGCCCACGATGTCCGCCATCTCGTAGTAGTAGAAGATGAAGTCATACTCGCCGGTGCCGATCACATCCAGCGCCCGGTCCACGAACCGGCGCTCGAAGGCGATCATCTCCTGCTGGTCCCGGCCCATGTTGTCCATGCGCTCGTAGAAGCTGTAGTCCACCTCGCCGGGGCGCACGATGTCCCGCAGCTCGTTCCAGCTGTAGACCATGGCGGTGCGGCGGCCGCCCCTGCGGCATTCGCCCACCAGGCTCTTGGCGTCGGCGGGCAGGGGGATGAAGCTGTTGTTCAGATTGCCGTGTACGCTGGGGCTGATCCCGTTGAACAGGGAGATGTGGCAGGGCATGGTGATGGAGGGCACCACGGTCTGGGCGTCGAAGGACCAGAGGCTCTCTTTGCGCAGCTCGCGCAGGAAGGGGTGCTGGCACTGCTCGATCCCGTCGGGCCTCATGCCGTCCAGCAGCATAACGACTACTTTGTGGCTCATATTGTCTCCTTTCAGAGCATTGGACCGCGGCCGCGGGGCGGCAGCCGCTCAAAACTCCACAAAATAATGTAAGAATACAACACAGCTGCATTATACGTTTCCCGCCGCCTGTTGTCAATATAGGGGGCGTGAAAAGGGGCTGGGACGGATAAAATTTTCTGTATTGTACAAATAAGCTAAAATTTTACGGAGAACAAAAGGAGATAATGGGCGATTTATTGAGCGGCGTAATAAAAACTTCCATTTTTCGACAAAAAGACTTGGGTTTTCTTTGGAAACGGGGCAGAGGATCGGACGGAGAACGGCCACATCAATCCACGAAATATTATCATAAACAGTCTTGATTTTATCAACACTCCATACTATAATGGCGCTGTCAGGTCGGGCGCGGGGTATCAGTTCCCAGGTACAGGGCGGACTGCCTGCCGCCGCCGCGCTTGCTCCAGAGAGATGACAGGCAGTACGGAAAACCGCTGATCGATTTGATTTGAAAGGATGGTCGAACCTATGTCATTCGCAAATCGCTGTCTCAGAAGTCTCCGGCCCTATCCCCTGGCCTCTCATAAGATCTGGACGGTATCCCGCGAGGAGCGGAAGGAGATGCTGAAGCTGGACTGGAACGAGGCCACGGTCCCCCCCTCCCCCAATGTAGCCAAGCGGGTGCTGGAGCTGGCCCAGCAGGGTGATTTCTACAACATCTACCCCTCCACCACCAACGAGGAGCTGACCGCCCTGCTGTCCAAATACTGCGGCCTGCCCGGGGAGAACATGCTGTATTTCTCCGGCTCCGACGCGGTGCATGAGTGCATCTCCCGGGTGTTCCTGGCCCCCGGCGACCCCGTTCTGCTGCTGGGCCCCACCTATGACAACTTCCGCCTGACCGCCGAGGCCCTGGGCACCAAGATCAATATCTTCGAGGTGACCGAGGACTTTGTGTTCGAGGCCGATAAGTTCGAGGCGAAGATCGACGCCCTGCACCCCTCCTTCGTGTACATCTGCTCCCCCAACAACCCCACGGGCTATACCCACAGCATCGAGTATGTGGAGCATCTGCTGAACAAGTATGCCGACACCATGTTCCTGCTGGACGAGGCGTACTATGAGTTCGCCGGCATCACCGTGAAGGATCTGGTGCTCACCCACAACAACATCCTGGTCACCCGCACCATGTCCAAGGCCTTCGGCATCGCCAACTTCCGCTTTGGCTATGTGCTGTCCTCCAAGGAGAACATCACCGCCATGGGCATGGTCCGCAACCCCAAGAACGTGCCCACCTTCACCCAGGCGGCCGCCATGGGCGTCCTGGAGGACACCCAGTACATGTGGGACTATGTGGCCCAGGTGCGCGATGCCCGCGACGCCTTCTATCAGGATGTGCTGGCCCTTGGGGAGAAGTACATGAAGCCCTATTACGGCTACGGCAACTTCATCCTCATCAAGTGCGTCTCTCCCGAGTTCCGTCAGGGGCTGATGGCCCATCTGACCGCCCGGAACATCTTTGTCCGCGCCATGTATCAAAGCCCCATGCTGGCCTCCTGCGTGCGCATCTCCATCGGCACCAGGCCCCAGATGGAGCGGGTGATGGACGCCATCAAGGAGTACATCGCCGCGGAAGAGAAAAAGTGATCCCCGCGGACGCTGTTTGAAGACCAAAAGCGCCCCCGTCCCGAGTTCGGGGACGGGGGCGCTTTTTATGATTTTATGATCTGGTTCAGTTCAGCTCCGCCACATGCACGGAGATGCCCATGCCCCGGTATGCGTTCAGGTCGGCCAGGGGGGAGCCGCTGTCTGTGACCAGGTGGGTCAGCTTGTTGGCGGGGCAGATGTTGTAGGTGGCCACATTGCCCAGCTTGCTGTGGTCGCACACGGCGATGATGCAGCCCACGGTGTTGATATAGGCCTGCAGCAGGCCGGACTCGTCCATCTGGGTGTCCATCAGCCCCAGCTCCGGGGTGATGCCACCTACGCCGGCGATCACCTTGTTCACGTTGAAAAAGCGCATGTTCTGCTCGGCCAGGGCGCCGCTGGTAGACATATCCCCCTCACGCACCCGGCCGCCCAGGCAGTAGGTGGTGATGTCCCGGCAGTTGGCCAGCTCCATGACGATGAACACGGAGTTGGTGATCACGGTCACGTTCTTCTTGTACTTCATGTGCCGGGCCACCTCCAGCGTGGTGGTGCCGTAAGAGAGGAACACGGTGTCCCCGTCCTCGATCAGGCCGGCGGCGATCTCGCCGATGGCCACCTTCTCCCGCTGGTTGTGCTCCTTGCGCCAGAAGTAGGCGGGCTCGGTCACCGTGGGGCGGGTGAGCACGGCGCCGCCATAGACCCGCTTGAGAAAGCCCTCCTTCTCCAGGGCCTCCAGATCCCGGCGGATGGTCTCCACCGATACGTCGAAGCGCTTGACCAGGTTCTGCACGTTGACAGAGCCGTCATGGGCGATCATTTCTTTGATGGTCTCGCGGCGGATGTGCAGCATGATATGTCCCCCTTTTGGCGCCATTATGGCGGGATCTATGCATTTATATCGCTATCAGTATATACGATTTTGCCCGGTCGTGCAAGTATTGTTTGTAAAACAGGGTAGTTCTTACAACAATGCAGAGGGAACAGGCGTGATGTTGCAGGATTTCAGCCGTGTTCTTTCAATGGACTTGCCGCATATCCTTTTCCTGGATAATGTCTCCGGCGGAGCCGTGAAAAGATATTGTAAAAACGCCCAAAGGAAACGGAGAAAAAAATAAAATTATTGACACAATGCCGAAGGT